>NZ_JBHYKM010000009.1:0-16065 GCF_042741435.1 Streptomyces sp. NPDC058955
GCCGGCGGTTGGCGGGCCCCCTGGCGGGCCCGCCCCCGGTGGGGCGGGGGCCCGCGGGCGGCGCGCGGGGGGGGGGGGGGCGGGGGGGGGCCCCCCCCCCCCCCCGGCCGGGGGCTGTTCGACCAGTCCGCTGAGGAACAGCTCGGCCACGTGGACCGGTTGCGCCTCCGGGACCAGCCGGTGCCGGACGTCCCGGACCAGCCGGGGGTCGAGGACGGCGGCGGCCAGATGGGTGGCGAGGCGGAAGGCGGTGGGGGTGGCGTGGCTGCGGAAGCGGCGGATGCGTTCCTGCACGGTCGGCGGCGGGGGGTCCTCGGGCGGTCCCGGGTCCTCCGGCGGCTCGGGGGCGGGCGCGCCGAGCAGCAGGGCGGAGGCGTCCGTCCAGCCGCCGGCCCCGCCGGCCACCAGGGCGGCCCAGCGGCCCAGCCAGTCGGCGTCCAGTTCCAGGACGGGGACGGGCGCGGTCCAGGTGGCGGGCGGCGGGTCGAAGGGGTCGTACTCCTCCGGCGGGAAGGAGACGGCCAGTTCGGTGTTGGCGGCGCCGGAGCGGGGGCTGCCGAGCCGCACCCGGCGGGGCGTGAGGGCGGTGCGGTGCCAGTCCCGCTGGGACAGGAGGTGGACCACGGCGGTCGGTCCGGCGGCCGCCCACAGCTCCAGCGCGCCGGGGCCGGCGCCGGTCCGCCAGAGCGGTCCGAGGGCGTCGGTGAGGACGAGGACGATGCGGCGGCCGGTCCGGTCGAGGAGTTCGGCGGGGGAGCCGGCGGGGCCCTGTCCGGCGACCGGTCCGTGGAGCACGGCCTCGTCGCCGCGGGGGGTCGCCCGGACTCCCATCCGGCGGATCCGGACGTCCCGGAAGGCGCCCAGCTGTTCGAGGACGGCGGTGAACTCGGCGATCGTCTGTTCCCAGATCGCCATGGTGGCGTGGTCGTCGACGACGAGGACCACGTCGAAGCGGCGTTCGTCCGCCGCCCGGGTGTAGGGGAGCCAGAGGCCGTCCTCGGCGGCGTGCTCGGCGGTGGCCTCCTCGTCCAGTTCGACGTCGAAGGGGGAGGGGACGACCTGCTTGAGGGGCCGCAGCCGGCGGGCGATCCCGGGGGCGTCGCGCAGGTCCGGCAGCGGTTCGGCCCGCACGGGCGTCCGGTGGAGCTCGCGGGCCAGCGCGAACTCCCGGGCGAGCAGGCCCGGTGGCCCGGCCGGGTGGGACGCGCCGGGGGTGCCGTCGGGGGTGCCGTCGGGGGTCTCCGTCCCGCCGGGCCGGGGACCGCCCGCCGGGGGCGCGCCGGGGAGTCCGGGAGCGCCGGGGGCGTCGAGGGGCGGGGTGGGCAGGTCCTGGCCGGGGACGGGGAGTCCGGGCAGGCTCACCGGCCGGGGGCGCGGTGGGTCGGAGGACGGGAGGCGGGCCGCGAGCGTCTGGTACGCGTGCAGCCACAGCGCCTCCGCGACCTCGAACGGCTCGGGGAGCGAGCGGGCTTCGTCGTCGTCCATCAGGGTGCCCCCGACAGCCGCCGCCAGAGCGCGTCGAGCAGCTCGCCCCAGGTCTCGTCGTCGTCCCGCACGCCGGCCGACCGCAGGTAGACGGCGTTCAGCAGCTGGTCGGCGGCGAGTCCGCCGTTCTCCCGGCTGCGCTCCATGAAGGTCTGGATCATGGCGTCGTGCCGGCCGCCCTGGTCCCGGAAGTGGGCGGCGATCATGGCGGCCAGCTGGTCCTCGCGCGGCGGGGAGACGTCGAGCCGGACGCAGCGGCGCAGGAAGGCGGCGGGGAACTGCCGCTCGCCGTTGCTGGTGATGACGACGAACGGGAAGGCCCGGCAGCGCACCAGCCCGTCGGTGACCGGCGCGGTGCCGTCCGGGTCGTCGGTGAACACCCGGGCCCTGCCCTCCTGGTGGCGGGCGCGGACCAGCTCGGGGATGTCGTAGGAGCCGTTCTCCAGGACGTGCAGGAGGTCGTTGGGCAGGTCGATGTCGCTCTTGTCGAGCTCGTCGATGAGCAGCACGCGGGGCAGTTCGTACGGCAGCAGGGCGGTGCCCAGCGGGCCGAGCCGGACGAAGTCGCCGATGCGGGGCCCGGTGTCGGCGTCGGGGGTGCCCGCCGTCGGGTCGGCCGGCTGGGCGGGCACGGGCGCGGGGGCCGGGGCGGCGGCCCGGGCGCGGGCGCCGAGGGACGCCTGGGCGCGGCCGATGGCGTCGTACTCGTACAGGCCGGAGCGCAGGGTGCTGCGGGAGGTGATGCCCCAGTGCAGGACGCGGCCGAGGCCCAGCTCGCGGGCGACGAGGTAGGCGAGGGTGGACTTGCCGATGCCGGGGCGGCCGGTGACCAGCAGCGGCCGGCGGAGCAGCAGGGCGGTGTTGATCAGGTCGATGTCGTGCGCGTCCTGCCGGGGGGTGGCGCGGCCGACGGCGCCGAGGCGGCGGTCGGTCTCGGCGCTCTCGGCGGGGACGGGGGGCAGCACGGGGCCGCCGTCGAAGTTCCGCCAGCCGGGTGGCGGCGGCAGGACGTCGCCGAGGCGGATGTCGGTCAGCGGCCGGCCGGTGCCCCGGTAGATCCACCAGCTGCGGCTGCTGACGTGCCCTCCGTTCCGGCTGTTGTCGACCGGATGACGGACACCGCTCATGTTTCCCCCTCGTCGTCGTGTCCGCCGCGCGCGGTCCCGGCGGCCGGACCCGGCGATCCGGGCCAGTCGACGAGCCGGTTCGGGTCGTCGAAGAGGACGGCGAGGTGCCGCCCCACATGGACGTCCCGCTGGCCGGCGGCGGCGGTGGCGGCCTCGCTCCGCAACTTCTTGACGCGCTGCGGGAGTTCGATCGCCTTTCCCTTCAGGAGGCGCTTGGCGCGCCTGCGGAACTCGGCGGGTGGCTCGGGCCGCCGGTCCCAGACCGCCAGCGGCACGCCGGCGCGCAGCGCGGCCTCCAGGGAGGAGGGCCGGCCGGCCGGTCCCCGGAGCGGGGGCGCGCCGAGGGCGACGGAGACGAGCCGTTCGTCGGCGATGAGCGCGCTGCTCCACCGGACGGCGTCGTGGCCGCGCCGTCCGGCCGTGTCCCAGTGGCAGACGGTGTCGGGGCTGTCGAGCATCTGCTGCCAGCGGTTGTGCCACTTGCGGTGGTGCTCCTTGGCCCGCATCCGCTCCAGACTGCGCAGGACCACCGGGTAGGTGAGGCAGAGGGCGGTGGTGAGGTCCGATCCGGACGTCAGCCACTCCATCGGATGGTTGAGCAGGTGGAAGGGGAGGACGAACTCCAGGACGGGGCGGCCGGGGCGGCCGGCCCACTCCTTCTCCGCCCGGTCGACCAGCTCGCCCACGGCGGCGGGGACCTCGGCCAGGGTGACGAGCCGGTCCTCGCCGCGCTCGGGCCGCCAGGGGCCGGGCCGGATCTGGCGCCAGTGGGAGAGCAGATACCGGTCCGGGTCCATTCCGCTTCTGCACAACTGGACAACGAGGCAGGCGGGTGCGGGTTGTGCGGCGGCGTCGCGGGCGAGCTCCGCGCGGACGGCGGCCAGTTGCGGGAGGAGGTGGAGCGCGGTGGCCTGGGCGTCGTTCCAGGCGCGCAGGTCGTCGGCGGTGTCCCGGTGGGCGTCGGAGCCGTCGAGCGCGCTGATCACGTGCTCGATCAGGACGGTCGCCGGGAGGAGTCCGTCGGGCCGGGCGTTGACCCGGGTGAGGAGGTCGAACGCCTCGCCGAGTCCGGCCACGGGGGTCGGGGGGAGGGGGAGTTCGCCGGCGGCGGCGTGGAGCAGGCCGTGCGCGTCGAGGTGCGGGAGCGCGGACAGCAGGGCGCGGGCCGCGCGTAACTCGGCCTCGGGCAGGACCGGGAGGACGTCGGGGCCGGAGGGGGCGGCGGGGACGGAGGCGGCGAGCTCCCGGATCCTGAGGACGGGGGTGGCGCCGGGGGCGTAGAGGGTGAGCGCGTCGGCCAGTTCGCGCAGGCCGTGCGGTTCGCGCAGGCAGCTGCGGACGATCTCCAGGATGTCCAGCCGGGTGCGCCCGTGCCGCGGGACGTCGCCCACCTCGGGCAGCCGTTCCGCGAGCATGCTGATCAGGAGGTCCCGGCTGCCGGGGACGTCGAGCCCCGGCACCGCGCACAGCTGATCGACCAGCTCACGCCGGAACTCGGGTGCGTGAGCGCCGTGGCCCTCGTCGAACAAAAGCCCCCCCGTCACGGCTCCTGTGGTCCCAACTCCCGATCGGACATGGGCAGTACGGGCGCCGCCGCCCTGCCGTCCAGGGTATGGCGCGGGCCGGAGCCGTCGCCACCCCGTGGGCCGATCCTTCCCCCGGAAGCGGGCGGGTCGTCCGGGGGAGACCGGTGGACGGGCGGACCGGGGACTACTCGACGACGAGGTCCACGGTGATGTTGCCGCGGGTGGCCTTGGAGTAGGGGCAGAAGGCGTGGGTCTTCTCCAGCAGGGCCAGGCCGGCCTCGCCCTGGAGGTGGTCGGGGAACTCGGCGCGCATGACGACGGCGAGGCCGAAGCCGCCGTCGGCGGCGTCCTTGCCGATGGAGACCTCGGCCGTGACCGACGCCTCGGAGATGTCGATCTTCTCCTGGCGGGCGACGACGCCCATGGCGCTGGCGAAGCAGGCCGCGTAGCCGGCGGCGAAGAGCTGCTCGGGGTTGGTGCCCTCACCGTTGCCGCCGAGGGCCTGGG
The DNA here is from genome assembly GCF_042741435.1 of Streptomyces sp. NPDC058955. Lineage (NCBI taxonomy): Bacteria > Bacillati > Actinomycetota > Actinomycetes > Kitasatosporales > Streptomycetaceae > Streptomyces > Streptomyces sp. NPDC058955. Next base: position 4,646 of record NZ_JBHYKM010000009.1, read on the forward strand.
GGTGGGCGAGGGGGAGGTCGATCCGGCCGTCGGAGCTGACGGCGCGGCCCTCGCGCCCGTTGGCGGTGGCGACGGCGGTGTAGAGGGCGTCCATGGGGGTCTCCAGTCTCGTAAGGCGTTCCTCGGGAGGCGAGGGGCGGTGGTGTGCCGCCTCTCTATTGATAGCGCACGATTAAGTTGTGCACAACTCAATTGCGTAGGAAGGTTCTCGCGTACCCTGGAGGCATGGAGACGCCCGACACCCTCCCCGACGAAGAGTTCCTCCGGCTCGACCGGCAGATCTGCTTCTCGCTGCACGCCGCCGCCCGCGCCTTCAACGGCGTCTACCGCGAGGCGCTCAAGGAGCTCGGGCTCACCTACCCCCAGTACCTCGTCATGCTCGTCCTCTGGGAGCACGGCGAACTGCCCGTGAAGGGCATCGGGGAGCGGCTGCGGCTCGACTCCGGCACCCTGTCGCCGCTGCTCAAGCGGCTGGAGGCGGCCGGATACGTGGAGCGCCGGCGCAGCGCGGAGGACGAGCGGTCCGTCACCGCCCGGGTCACCCCGGCCGGCGCCGCCCTGCGCGAGCCCGCCCTCGGCGTGCCCCGCCGGATCGCCGCCGCCACCGGCCTCGACCTCGCCGACATCGCCGACCTGCGCGAACGGCTCGGCACCCTCGCCGCCCGGCTCGACGGCGCCGACCCCGCCGCACTGCGCCCCGCCTGCGGCTGAGCCGTCACCGCGGCCAAAATGTAAGGGCCGAGTATGAAAAGCATTCCTATACTCGCCCCATGTCCGAGATCACCGTCCGCCGCGCCACGGCCGCCGACTCCGCCCGTCTGACCCGGCTCGTCCGCCGCTCCGCCGCCTACCGCGGGCCGTACGCCGTCATGGTCGACGGCTACCAGGTCGGCGGCGCCTACATCGAGCACCACCCGGTCTACGCCGCCGTCGACGCCGACGACCGCGTCCTCGGCTTCTACGCCCTCCTCCTCGACGAGGCCGAACTCGACCTCGCCTTCGTCGCCGACTCCGCCCAGGGGCTCGGCATCGGACGCCTGCTGATGGCCCACATGACCGCCGAGGCCCGCGCCGCCGGGCTCGACGCCGTCCGGGTCGTCGCCCACCCGCCGGCCGAGGAGTTCTACCTCCGCACCGGCGCCCGCCGCACCGGCACCGTCGCCGCCGCCGGACGCATCCACTGGGAGCGCCCCGAGCTCAGCTACGACCTCACCGCGGTCGCCGCGTGACCGCCGTCGAGCCGCCGCGGGAGGAGGAGAAGCGGCGGATCTTCGCCGACCTCACCCCGCTGCGCACCTCAGCCGACTACCGCCGCCTCTGGTTCGGCAGCAGCGTCTCCTGGGTCGGCCAGGGCATGACCACCCTCGCGATCTCGCTCCAGGTGTACGAGATCACCGGCTCGGCGTTCTCCGTCGGACTCGTCGGCCTCTTCTCCCTCGTGCCGCTCGTCGTCTTCGGCCTGTACGGCGGGGCGATCGCCGACACCGTCGACCGGCGCACCCTCGGACTCGTCGGCGCGACCGGCGCCGCGGCGCTCTCCGCCGCGCTGGCCGTCGCCGCCTTCGCCGGCTTCCACCGCGTCTGGTTCCTCTACGGGATCGTCGCCCTCCAGGCGGTCTGCGGCGCCCTCAACTCGCCCGCCCGCAGCGCGATGATCCCCCGCCTGCTCCCGCCCGAGCAGCTGCGCGCCGCCAACGCGCTGAACTCCATGGTCATGACCTTCGGCACGCTCGTCGGCCCCAGCCTCGGCGGCGTGATCGTGGGCTTCGCCGGCTACCAGACCGCCTACACCATCGACGCCCTCGCCTTCTTCGCGAGCCTGTACGCGATGTGGCGGCTGCCCTCGATGCCGCCGGAGCGCACCGGGGCCAAGAGGGCCTCGGTCCTCGACGGGCTGCGCTTCCTCGGCACCCGCCCCAACCTGCGCGCCACCTTCGTCTCCGACCTCTTCGCGATGATCCTCGCCCAGCCGAAGGCGCTCTTCCCGGCCGTCGCCGTCCTCTGGTTCGGCGGCGACGCCAAGACCACCGGACTCCTCGTCGCCGCGCCCGCGTTCGGCGCGCTGATGGGCGGGGTGATCTCCGGCTGGCAGAGCCGGATCCGCCGCCACGGGCAGGCCATCCTCGTGTCCGTCGCCGCCTGGGGCCTCGCCATCGCCGCCTTCGGCCTCAGCCGGAACCTCTGGGTCGGACTGCTGTGCCTCGCCGCCGCCGGCTACGCCGACACCGCGTCGATGATCTTCCGGAACACGATGATGCAGGTCGCCGCGCCGGACGAGATGCGCGGCCGGCTCCAGGGCGTCTTCATCGTGGTCGTCGCGGGCGGACCCCGGCTCGGCGACTTCGTGTCCGGCTCGGTCGCCGACCTCACCTCGCCGTCCGTCGCCATCACCGGCGGCGGCCTGCTCTGCGTCCTCGCCGTCGGCGTGTTCGCCGTGTTCGCCCGCGGCTTCCGCCGCTACGACGCCCTCGACCCGACCCCGTGAGGCGCCGCTACCCCTGCGGCAGCCGCGTCTTCAGCACCTTGCCGAGGTCGTTGCGGGGGAGGGCGTCGAGCAGCCGGACCGTCCTGGGCCGCTTGTGCGGCGCGAGCAGCCGGGCCACGTGGTCCGCCAGCTCCGCGTCCGCCGGCGGCCGGGCCGGGTCGGCCGGCACCACCCAGGCCACGATCCGCTCGCCCAGATCCGGGTCGGGCTCCCCGGTGACGGCGGCCTCCCGCACCCCCGGGTGGTCGAGCAGCGCGTTCTCGATCTCGCCCGCGCCGATCTTGTAGCCGCCGCTCTTGATCAGGTCGGTGGCCTTGCGGCCCACCAGCCGGATCGTCCCGTCGGCCTCCCGGACGGCCATGTCGCCGGTACGGAACCAGTCGCCGTCGAACGCCGCCGCGGTCGCGTCCGGCCGGTTCAGATAGCCGGAGAAGAGGTTCGGGCCGCGCACCTGCACCTCGCCGACGGTCTCCCCGTCGGACCCGGCGAGCACCGTGCCGTCCTCCTCCACCAGCCGCACCGCCACGCCCGGCAGCGGCAGCCCCACCGTCCCGGGGCGCGGCGGGCCGCCGGGCAGCACGCTGGTGTTCATCAGCGTCTCGCTCATCCCGTACCGCTCCACCACCGTCCGGCCCGTCGCCGCCGCGATCCGCTCGTGGTCGTGCACCGGCAGCGCCGCCGACCCCGACACCAGCAGCCGCGCCCCCGACAGGGCCTCGGCCAGCGCCGGGTCCTCGGGGAGGGCGTCGGCGAGCCGGTGGTACATGGTGGGGACGCCGAACAGCATCGTGCCGCCGCCGGCCAGTTCGCGGGCGACGCCCTCGGCCGAGAAGGCGCCCAGGTGCCGGACCTCGCCGCCGCGCCGCAGCGGCCCCAGGATCCCCAGGACCAGGCCGTGGACGTGGAACAGCGGCAGCCCGTGCACCAGGACGTCGTCCGCCGTCCAGGACCACGCCTCGGCGAGCGCGTCGAGCGAGGCGGCGACCGCCCGGCGGGAGAGCAGCACGCCCTTCGGCGGTCCCGTGGTGCCGGAGGTGTAGACGACCAGGGCGGTCGACTCCGGGTCGGTGTCCCGCGGCGGCGGGGGCCCGGCCGGCCCGTCGAGCGGCACGTCGACGCGGGGGAGTCCGCCGAGCGCCGCCGGCAGCGCGTCGTCCGGGCCCGCCAGCACCGCGTCCGGCGCGCTGTCGCCCAGGATGTGCGCCAGCTCCCGCTCGCCGGAGCGCGGGTTGAGCGGGACGGCGGGGACGCCCGCGAGCAGCGCCGCCACCGTGGCCACCGCCGTCCGGGCGGTCGGCACGGCCCACACGGCGACCCGCCGGGACCCGGCGAGCCGGGCGGCGAGCGCACCGGCGGCCCGGGCCAGCTCCTCGTACGAGAGCGCGTCCGGGCCGCAGCGCAGGGCGGGCCGGGCGGTCGGGGCCGCGAGGGCCGGGAACAACGGCGGGAAGGGCGGGCGGGAGAGCGGCGCGTTCACCGGTCGTACTCCTCGGGTCGGGGGCGAGGGGTGCTGCCGGGGAGCATTCTGCCGGGGCGTCAGCGGCCGTCGGCGGTGACCTTCGTCGCTCCGGCGGCCGCCGCCTCGCCGCCCGGCCGCAGCCCGCGCATCCGCCCGTACGCGTACACACAGCCGGCCAGCGCCAGGTCGGACAGGAGCATGAAGCCGATCGAGTACGAGTCCTTGGCGCTGTAGATCGCGCCCATCACCAGCGGCGGGACGAAGCCGCCGAGGCCGCCCATCGCGCCGACGATGCCGGTCACGGAGCCCACCTTGGCCTGCGGGGTCACCTGCGAGACCAGCGCGAAGACCGAGCCGCTCGCGGTGCCCAGACCGGCCGCCATCACCAGCAGCGCGATCGTGCCGCCCGGGCTCAGCTTCGGGTCGAAGGCCTGGACGACGGCGAAGAGGGCGACGACGCCGAGCGCCCACGCGGTGACGACCGCCGGGTGGATCCGGTCCGACAGCCAGCCGCCGAGCGGCCGGAAGACGACGGTGACCGCCGCGAACCCGGCCGCCTTGGTGCCCGCGTCCGTCGGATCCAGCTCGTACCAGGTCTTCAGGTACGTCGGCAGGTACACGCCGAAGGCCACGATGCCGCCGAAGCCGATCGCGTACAGCGCCGACAGCTCCCACGTCACCCGCAGCCGGCCCGCCGAGCGCAGCCGGGTCCCCAGCGAGTCCGTCGGCACCGGCCGGTCCGGCCGGTCGGTGATGAGGGCGGCGGCGAGGACCGCGTACACGGCCAGCGCGACCGCCACGACGACGAACGGCAGGTTCTCGCCGTGCTCGGCGATCCGCGGGGTGAAGTAGCCGGAGAGCGCCACACCGCCCATGCCCATGCCGAAGACGCCGAGCGCCAGGCCCCGCTTCTCCGGCGGGAACCAGGAGTTGACCAGCGGGATGCCGATCGCGAAGGTCGTGCCGCCGAGGCCGAGGAGGAAGCCGACCACGATCATCAGGCCGTACGAGTCCTTCACCACGATCAGCAGCAGCACCGGGACGATCGTCAGCGCCGAGACCAGCGGGAACATCAGCTTCGCGCCGTACCTGTCGGTCAGCGCGCCGGCCGGGACGCGGCCCAGCGAGCCGACCAGCACCGGCACGGCGACGAGGAAGGACTGCTGGAACGAGCTGAGGCCCAGGTGCTCGCCGTACCAGCTGCCGAGGGGCGCGATCAGGTTCCACGCCCAGAAGGTGAGCGTGAAGCCGAGGGTGGCCATCACCAGGTTGCGGTAGGCCGCCGCGGTCGGGGGCTTGGCGTCGGAGTTCACCCCCTCAGTCAAGATCCGGCGCCACGACCCGGCGCGCGGGGCTGCTCCGTCCGTGGGGCGGCGCCGTTCACGGCCAGGTCACCGTCGTCGGCGGGGTGCCGTCGTCCTCGACGCGCAGCCAGGCGTCCCCGTCACGGACGCCGACGTCCACCTGGATCCGCCCGATCCCCGGCCGCCGGTGCGCCGCCGCGAGCGCCCCGCGCAGCGCGGCCAGCAGCTTCCGCGCCTGCGGCTCGTCCACCAGCGTGTCCACCGCACCGGAGAACCGCACCGACGGCTGGAAGCCCAGCAGCACCCCCGCCCCGCCGGTCTCCCGCAGCACCCGCCCCCGGAAGGTCGTCGGGGCCTCCGCCGGCGGCTGCTGGAGGGCGAAGATCGTCGTCCGCACCTCCTGGATCGTCGAGTCCAGCTCGTCCACCGCCTTCCCGAGCAGCGCGTCCTCCTCGGACGCCTCCCCGGCGCGGCGGCGGGTCGACTCCAGCATCATCTCCGTGGCGAACAGCCGCTGGACGACGAGATCGTGCAGGTCGCGGGCGATCCGGTCGCGGTCCTCGAAGACCGCGAGCCGCTCCCGGTCGTGCCGCGCGTCCGCGAGCACCAGCGCCAGCGCCGCCTGCGAGGCGAACTGCGAGGCGAGCAGCCGGTCCACCGCCGAGTACGGCTCGTCGCCCCGGCGGCGGGGGAGGGCCAGCGTGCCGATCAGCCTCCCGCCGCTGCGCAGCGGCAGCATCATCGACGGCCCGAACCGGGACCGCACCGGCGTGGTCATCCGCGGGTCGGTCGACGAGTCCTCGACGAAGACCGGCTCCCCGCCCAGCAGCTGGACGAGCACGGCGGAGCCGGGCCGGATGGTGGTGCCGACCAGCTCGCCGGGGTCCTCCGAGGTGGAGGCCGTGACGATCTCCATGCCGCCCTCGGGGGTGGGCTGGAGGATCACTCCGGCGGCCGCCCCGGCGAGGATCCGGGCCTGCTCGGCGACGGTCATCAGGGCGTCCTCGGCGGACTCGCCGGTGAGCAGCGCCGTGGTGACGGCCGCCGCGCCCTCGATCCACCGCTCGCGCTGCCGGGCCGTCTCGTAGAGCCGGGCGTTGCCGATCGCGATGCCGGCCTGGGCGGCGAGGACCCGCAGCAGCGCCAGGTCCTCCTCGGTGAAGCCGCCCGGCTTCCCGGAGAGGTGGAGATGGCCGAAGACCTGCTGGTGCACCCGGATCGGCACGCCGAGGTCCCCGGAGGGGCCGTCGGGGAGCCGGCCGGCGCGGGCCCGCTCCTCGTCGGTCATCCCGGTGGTGAAGAGCCCGGTGAGCCGGGGGCGCTCGGGGTCCACGACCCGCAGCGCCCCCCGGCCCGCCCCGACCAGCTCCGTCGCCGCGTCCACCAGGTGCTGGAGCGTGGCGCGGAGTTCGAGGTCCGTGCCGACGCCGAGGACGGCTTCGAGCAGCATGGGCAGGCGGGCCTGCTCCTGCTCCCCGTCCTCGTCCATGATCACCATGGTCTCATCGGCATACGAATCGGGCGATGTCAGGATTGGTCACTCCGTCAGATCGTCCGCGAACGCGCGGTCCCGGTCCCGGTCGTCGGCGTCGTCCGCCAGGCCGCGGTGGTCGCCCAGCGGGTCGAGGACCATCGGCTGGACCTTGCCCTCCAGCATCGCGCCGAGGCCCAGCACGGCGCAGACGTCCGGCCGTTCGGCGATGTGCACCGGCATGCCGGTGGCGTCCCGCAGCATCTGGTCCAGGCCCGGCAGCAGCGCGCTGCCGCCGACCATCATGATCCCCCGGTCGGCGAGGTCGGCCACCAGGTCCGGCGGGCAGTCCCGCAGCACCTTCCCGATGCCGTCGAGCACCGCCGTCAGCGGGGTGTGGATCGCCTCCCGCACGGCCGCCGTCTCGACGGTGACCGAACGGGCCAGGCCGGTGGCCACGTCCCGGCCGTGGATCTCGGTGGACACCGGGCCGTGCGGGGTCAGGCCGTTGCCGCTCAGCGCGAGCTGGAGCGGGCGCACCGACTGGCTCGGCAGCATCAGCTCGTGGTGGTGGCGCAGGTGCTGGATGATCGCGTGGTCGATGGCGTCGCCGCCGACCGGGATCCGCTCGGCCGTGACGATCGCGCCGAGCGAGAGCACCGCGACCTGCGTCGTCGCCGCCCCGCACACCATGATCATGGTCGCGGTGGGCTGCTCCACCGGCAGACCGCAGCCGACGGCCGCCGCGATCAGCGTGTCGACCAGCTCGACCCGGCGCGCCCCGAGCCCCACCAGGGTCTCCACGGCCGCGCGCTGGGCGAGCGGGTCGCTGTCGTGCGGGGTGCAGGCGGCGGCCCGCAGCCGGGGCTTGCGGCGCAGCTGCCGGCGCAGCTTCTCGCCGAGGAGGTGGCGGAGCATCCGCTGGGCCATCTCGATGTCGACGACCGTGCCGCCGGAGACCGGGCGCACGACCCGGATGTAGTCGGGGGTGCGGCCGGTCATCTTCTCGGCGAGCGCGCCGACCGCGATCAGCGCTCCGGTACGGGTGTTGACGGCGGCGACGCTCGGCTCGTCGACGACGAGCCCGGCCCCCTTGACGAAGACCCGGGTGCGGGCGGCACCCAGGTCGACGGCGACATGGCAACGGCGCAGCTGATCGAGGCTGACGGTCACGGCGGATCCTCCGGGGTGCGGTGCTGACACGGGCGAGGTGTCGCGGTCGGGTGTCCTGTTCGCATCGTGCGACCGCCGCGCCCGCCGCGCGCGCTGGGCTGCGCCGCCCGGGGCCGGGGCGGCGCGGGCCGGTGCGGTGGCGGGGAGGCCGCGGAGGGGCGGCCGGGCCGGCGGAAGGCATCGGTCCGGGGGCGCGCGGGGGAGGGGTGGCGAACCGGGAGAATCGCGGCGCCACGGCGCCCACCTGCGGTTTCCTCACAAGATCCTCACACCCTCGACTCCCCGGGGTCGGGCCGCTCGTCCTAGCGTGCGAGCCCCATGGACTACTGCCACGCGTGCCGGCGGTATCTCAACGGGGCCCTCGCCTGTGCCGGGTGCGGGACCTCCGTCGAGCGGCTGCGGTACGACACCCCCCACGCCCTGCCTCACTCCGCGCCTCACGAGGGCGTCGAGGCGCCGGAGCCGTATCCGACCGGACGGCCGTACGCGCCGGAGCCGTACCCGGCGGAGTCGTATTCACAGCAGCCCTATGCCGCTGTGGTGTCCGAGTCCGAGCCGTACGCGCACGCGCCGGAGCCCGAGCCGGAAGCCGAGGCGGGCGTCGGCGCGCCGCTCGCGCCCGAGCACGTCTACGAGCTGGACGTGGTGGTGCCGCCGAGGAGCGCCGGACGGGCGGCGGGCCGGTCCGCGCCGCGCCGCCGGAAGCGGGGGAAGGCCGGCCGGGGCCGGGCGGTCGCGGTGAGCACCCTGGGGCTGGTCCTCGCGGCGGGTTCGCTGGGCCTGGCGAAGGCGGCCTTCGAGGAGCCGGAGGAGAAGGGGCCCGCGCTGGCCGTGGAGGAGCTGGAGGCCACCGAGGCCCCGCCGGCGCCCGCCCTGCCGACCCGAGATCCGAGCGAGCCGGCGGCGGGGGACGGCGAGGACGGACCCCGGGCGACCGGGGGCCCGTCGGCACCGACCGAGCGCCCGCGCCGGATCAGCACGGGCTCCGGCGTGGCCGCCACGCACGCCTCGGGCTCCGGCGCCGGATCCGGTACGGGCACGGGCACGGGCTCGGGTACGTCCGGTACGGGTGCGGGGGCGGGCTCCGGTACGGGGACCGGTGCGGGCGGCGCGACCGCCGGCCCGGTCGCCACCTCCGCCGCGCCCTCCTCCCCGGCACCGTCCGTGCCGGAGGTCACCTCGGGGCCGCAGGGCGACGGGTCCGGTGCGACGCCGAGCGCCTCGGGCTCGCCCACCGCCCCGGCCTCGGGCGGCGCGACCCCGTCCCCCTCCGCGAGCGCGACGACACCGCCGCCCGCGACGACGCCGGCCCCGGAGCCCTCGGAGAGCTGCACCCCCTTCCTGTGGTGGTGCGTCTAGGTCGTCCCCGTGGTGGTGCGCCCAGGGCGTCGGGGGAGGGCCGTCAGGCCGTCTCCTCGCCGAGCATCCGGCGCAGCAGGTCCCGGAGCAGGGTGCGCTCGACGGCGGTCAGCTCGCCGAGCGGTTCGCGCGCGAAGTGCAGGGAGTCGCGCAGCCGGCGGGCGGTGTCCCGGCCCTCGTCGGTGGGGGCGGCCAGCTTGACCCGGCGGTCGGCCGGGTCGGGGCGCCGCTCGACCAGGCCCCGGGACTCCAGGCGGTCGATGATCCCCGTGACGTTGGACGGCTCGCACTTGAGCTTCTCGGCGATCTTCCGCATCGGCGTGGGCTCCAGGGTGAGCAGCCCGAGGACGCGGGCCTGCGCGCCGGTGAGGGAGTGGGTGGCGGCGGCCTCCTCGTACTCCTGGTGGTAGCGCGCCACGACCGTGCCGATCAGCTCGACGACTTCGAGGGTCACGGGGTCGGTGTGTGAGGTGGGCATGGGCACCATCGTACTCCGATGCTTGACAACATGAAATATCAAGGCGCATGGTTGTTTCATCAAGTGAAGCTTTTTCTGGAGGTCCCCCCATGACCGCTCTGCCCGCCACCAGCCGTGAATGGCACCTCGTCGCCCGCCCGCACGGCTGGCCCGTCGCCACCGACTTCGCCCTGCGCGAGGTTCCGGTCGAGGCGCCCGCCGAGGGCCGGATCCTGGTGCGGAACCTCCACTTCTCGGTCGACCCGTACATGCGCGGCCGGATGAACGACGTGAAGTCCTACATCCCGCCGTTCAAGCTGGACCACCCGATGGACGGCGGCGCGGTCGGCGTCGTCGTGGCGTCGAGCGCGGAGGGCTTCGCCGAGGGCGACCACGTCCTGCACGGCCTCGGCTGGCGCGAGTACGCCAGCGTCCCGGCGGAGCACGCCACCAAGGTGGACCCCGAGCTCGCCCCGCTCTCCACCTACCTCGGCGTGCTCGGCATGACCGGCCTGACCGCCTACGCCGGCCTCTTCGAGACCGCCTCCTTCAAGGCGGGGGACGCCGTCTTCGTCTCCGGCGCGGCCGGCGCCGTCGGCAGCCAGGTCGGCCAGCTCGCCAAGCTCAACGGCGCCTCCCGGGTCATCGGCTCGGCCGGCTCCGACGAGAAGGTGAAGTGGCTGGTCGAGGAGCTCGGCTTCGACGCCGCCTTCAACTACCGCAACGGCCCGGTGCGGGACCAGCTCCGCGAGGCCGCCCCGGACGGCATCGACGTCTACTTCGACAACGTGGGCGGCGAACACCTGGAGGCCGCGATCTCCTCGCTCAACGTGCACGGCCGCGCCGCCATCTGCGGCATGATCGCGCAGTACAACGACACGGAGCCGGTCCCCGGCCCGCGCAACATGGCGATGATCATCGGCAAGCGGCTCCGCCTCCAGGGCGTCCTGGTCGGCGACCACTACGGCCTGCAGCAGCAGTTCGTCGAGGAGGTCGGCGGCCGGCTGCGCTCCGGCGAGCTGAAGTACCGCGAGACCTTCGCCACCGGGATCGAGAACGGCGTGGACGCCTTCCTCGGCCTGCTCCGCGGCGACAACACCGGAAAGATGATCGTCTCGCTGGACCGGTAGTCTGCCCTCAGCCGCCGCGATCGTGGGCGCGAGTCGCGGCGGGGAGAAGAAAGCGGAACCAGCATGTCCATCCAGCACTCCGACGTTCTCTACACCGCCGTCGCCACCGCGGAGAACGGCCGTGACGGCCGTGTCGCCACCGACGACGGCAAGCTCGACGTCACCGTCAACCCGCCCAAGGCCATGGGCGGCTCCGGCGAGGGCACCAACCCCGAGCAGCTCTTCGCGGCCGGCTACAGCGCCTGCTTCCAGGGCGCCCTCGGCGTCGTCGCGCGGAACGAGAACGCGGACATCTCCGGCTCGACGGTCACCGCCGAGGTCGGCATCGGCAAGAACGACGACGGCTTCGGCATCATCGTCAAGATCTCGGCCTCCATCCCGAACGTGGACGCCGAGACCGCCAAGAGCCTGATCGAGAAGGCCCACCAGGTCTGCCCGTACTCCAAGGCGACCCGCGGCAACATCACGGTCGAGCTCGCCGTCTGATCCTCTTCCTGATCCTGACGAGGGTCGGGAACAGGAACAGGATCCGGACGCACGCACGCCGTGTGCGGGCCGCACCCCGACCGACCGGGGTGCGGC
>NZ_JBHYKM010000009.1:16075-27001 GCF_042741435.1 Streptomyces sp. NPDC058955
CACAGCCCGCTCGCGCTCTCCGTTTGCACCTCGCCCCCCCCCGTCCCCGTCTCGGGCCCCCGACCCGTCTCCGCCCCCCCCCCCCCCTTGGGCGGGCGGCCCCCCGCACCCCGGGGGGGCGGCCCGCACACGTGTGCAGCGCCGTTAGGCTGCGCGCATGCGCGATTTCGGGGTGGGTTTCGGTTATCTGGTCCAGGGCCAGAAGTGGGTGGCACGGCACGGCCGGCAGTTCGGCTTCGGGCTGTTGCCCGGTCTCGTCACCCTCGTCCTCTACGCCGGGGCCCTGGTCGGCCTCGGGTTCGGCGCGGACGACCTGGTGGCCTGGGCGACGCCGTTCGCCGACGACTGGTCCTCCCCGTGGCTCGGCCTCTTCCGCAACGCGCTGACGGCCCTCGTCTTCGTCTTCGGCCTCTTCCTCGCCGTCATCACCTTCACCGCCGTCACCCTCCTCATCGGCCAGCCCTTCTACGAGTCCCTCTCCGAGGACGTCGACCGCAGCGAGGGCGGCGAGGTCCCCGAGTCCGGCCTCCCGCTCTGGCGCGAGCTGTGGATCTCGGCCCGCGACAGCCTGCGGGTGGTGCTCCGGGTCGCCCTCTACGGCGTGCTGCTCTTCGCCTGCGGCTTCATCCCCGTCGTCGGCCAGACCGTCGTGCCCGCCATCGGCTTCTGCGTCTCCGGCTTCTTCCTCGCCGAGGAACTGACCGCCGTCGCCCTCCAGCGCCGGGGCGTCGAGCTCAAGGAGCGCCTGACGCTGCTGCGCGGCCGGCGCGGTGTCGCCCTCGGCTTCGGCGTCCCGCTCACCCTCGCCTTCCTCGTCCCCTTCGTGGCGGTCTTCCTGATGCCGGGCGCGGTGGCCGGCGCGACGCTGATGGTCCGCGACCTGCGCGGCGAGCGGGACGGGGACGCCGAGGAGAACGATCGGGAAGGCGGCAACCTTTCCGCTCCGGGTGGCGACCAGGGGGTGCACCGCATCCCCCTCAGGAAAGACACCCCATGACGACACACAAGCGCAGGACGGGCCGCCGCAGGGCGCTCGCCGGCGGACTGGCCGCGTTCGGCCTCACCGGCGCGGCCCTCGTCACCACCGGCCTGCTCGCCCCGGCGGGCGCGGCCCCGACCGCCCTCCCCGCCTGGCCGACCGCCAAGGGCGACAGGCCGGTCGCCAGGACCATCGAGGTCTCCGGCACCTACGACGGCAAGCTGAAGCGCTTCTCCGGCACCGGTGACCTCGGCTCCGACGGGCAGGACGAGAGCCAGCGGCCGCTCTTCGTCCTCAAGGACGGCGCCACCCTCAAGAACGTCGTCCTCGGCACCCCCGCCGCCGACGGCGTCCACTGCCTCGGCAGCTGCACCCTCCGGAACGTCTGGTGGGAGAACGTCGGCGAGGACGCCGCCACCTTCAAGGGCACCTCCCCGAACGCCGTCCACGCGGTGTACGGCGGCGGGGCCCGGGGCGCCTCCGACAAGGTCTTCCAGTTCAACGGCGCCGGCAAGCTCGTCGTGACCAGGTTCCAGGCCTCCGACTTCGGCAAGCTGGTCCGCTCCTGCGGCAACTGCGGGAAGCAGTACCGGCGGACGATCATCGTCAACGACGTCGACATCACCGCCCCCGGCAAGTCGATCGTCGGCGTCAACGCCAACTACGGCGACACCGCCTCGCTCCGGAACGTCCGCGTGCACGGCGACACCAAGAAGAAGATCAAGCCCTGCACCCGCTTCACCGGCAACGACACCGGCAGGGAACCCACCGAACTCGGCACCGGCCCCGACGCCACCACCTGCCGCTACACGGCCTCCGACGTCACCTACGACTAGCTCACTCCGCCGTCAGGATGGGGTGGAGTTCCGGTCTGGCCGCCCACCACTCCTGGTGGAAGGCGTTGTTGGCGACGTTCGCCAGGTACGCCTCGGCCGCCGCCCGGTACAGGAGTTCCGCGTGCCGGGCGGCGACCGTCGAGCGGTTCCAGGCGAGGCGGATCCGGCCGGTCACCGGGTCGCCCTCCAGGGGGCGCAGCACGGTGCCGTCGGCGGCCGGGGCGGTCGGCTGGCTCAGCGAGATCGCCCGGCCCGAGGCGATCAGGTCGTAGTGGATCTTCCGGTCGGCCACCCGGTGCCGCAGCGCCGGGGTGAAGCCGGCCCGCTCGCAGGCCGCGACCAGCGCCTCGGGGCCGCCGTCGTCGTCCTCGACCAGCGTCATCCAGGACTCGCCCGCCAGCTCGGCCAGCGCGATCCGCTCCTTCCCGGCCAGCGGGTGCTCCGCCGAGAGCCGGACGCAGAACGGCTCCTTGGGGACCAGCGTGCGGGCCGTCGTCCCCTCCGGCAGCGGCACCTCGTGGTCGTTGACCTCCCCGTACAGCACCGCGTCGTAGCGGCCCGCGCCGAGCTGCCGGGTCAGGGTCGTCGCCGAGTGCTCCACCGTCACCGCGATCTCCCGCCCGGCCACGACCTGTTCGAGCCGCCCGAGCAGCGTGTCGACCAGGACCAGCAGGATGCAGCCGAGCCGCAGCGGCGTGTCCGGGGCGACGGCCCGCGCCCCGGCCGCGATCGCGTCCATCTCGCCGAGCACCAGCCGCGCCTTGGAGAGCACGAACTCGCCCAGCGGGGTGGGCTCCACGCCGTGCCGCCCGCGCAGGAACAGCTCCCCGCCCGCGACCCGCTCGATCCGCCGCAACTGGGCCGAGAGCGCCGGCTGCGAGATGCCGAGCCGGAGCGCCGCGCGGCCCAGGCTTCCCGCCTCCGCAATCCGGCAGACGGCTTCGAGATGCCTCAACTCCAGCTGCATTTCAGCAGCGTACGCAGCGTGGCGCGGGCGCACCATAACCCGCGTCTTATGCCCGGTGAGATGTCCCGAACTCGCCATGCCCACGCCCATACTCGGCGCGACGATCCGTCTCCCCCACCCTGAACGGAGCACGACGTTGCACCCCACCAGACTCACGGCGGCCGTGGCCGCCCTGGCCCTGTCGGCGAGCCTCGCGACCGTCCTCGCCGGGACCGCCTCCGCCGCTCCCCAGGCGCAGCCGGTCCCGCCGGGCCACGGCAGGTCCCTGGCGCTGGCCGCCGCGGACTCCGCCGCCGCCAGCGGCCTCGACGAACTGCGGCACGGCGCCGACGAGGACCTCGTCAGGACCGCCGTCACCCCGTGGGCGAACGGCCTCTACTACACCGCCTACCAGCGGACGTACAAAGGCCTCCCGGTCCACGGCGGCGGCGACGCCGTCGTCCTCTCCGACTCCTTCGGCAAGGTCCGCGACGTCACCGGCGCCGCCGCCCCCGCGCTCAGGCTGAAGACCGACGCCAGGGTCACGGCCGGGGCCGCCCTCGCCACCGCCCGCGGGCAGCTGACCGCCGTGGAGAGCGCGAGCGCCCCCGAACTGACCGTGCTCCTCAAGGCCGGCAAGCCCGTCCTCGCCTGGCACACCCTGGTCGTCGGCACCACCGCCGAGGGCCTGCCCAGCTCGCTCGACACCTACGTCGACGCCCGCACCGGCACGGTCGCGCAGGCCACCGACAAGGTGATGCACGCCGAGGGCCGCGGCTACCACAACGGCAACGTCACCATCGACACCGCCGCCTCCTCGATGACCGACACCAGCCGCGGCGCCTTCAAGTGCGGCGGCCAGAACGGCAGCGCGTACACGGGCTCCTCCCCGTGGGGCAACGGCGGCGCCAACGACCTGGTGACCGCCTGCGTCGACATCATGTACGCGGCCCAGCGCGAGTCCGACATGCTCAAGGAGTGGTTCGGCTACAACGGCATCAACGGCCAGGGCGGCATGGTCCCGGCCCGCGCCGGACTCACCCAGGTCAACGCCTACTACGACGGCACGAAGACCACGTACGGGCGCAACCAGAACGGCACCAACCAGCTCACCGGCATCGACGTCGTGGCCCACGAGTACGGCCACGAGATCTTCGACCGGACCCCGGGCTCGGCCGGCTCGTCCAACGAGAACGGCGGCATGAACGAGTCCACCGGCGACATCTTCGGCGCGCTCACCGAGCACTACGCGAACAACCCGAACGACACGCCGGACTACACGGTCGGCGAGGAGCTGAACTTCACCGGCAACAACCAGCCCATCCGCAACATGTACAACCCCTCGCTCATCAACAACGACCCCAACTGCTACACCCAGCTGACCTCCGGCACCGAGGTGCACGCGGCGGCCGGCCCGCAGAACCACTGGTTCTACCTGCTCGCCGAGGGCTCCAACCCGGGCGGCGGCAAGCCCAGCAGCCCCATATGTTCCGGCGGCCCGTCCTCCGTCACCGGCATCGGCATCCAGAAGGCCGGCAAGATCTTCATGGGCGCCCTGCTGATGAAGACGTCCTCCTGGAACCACCCCGCGGCCCGCCGCGCCACCCTCACCACCGCCAAGAACACCTACGGCGCCACCGAGTGCAACGCGGTGAAGGCGGCCTGGAACGCGATCGGCGTCCCCGCCCAGTCCGGCGAGACCGACTGCGGCGGCACCTCGACCCCGGACTTCTCGCTCTCCCTGAACCCGTCCTCGGGCTCGGCCGAGCCGGACACCCAGGTCACCGCGACGGTCAACACCAGCACCACCGGCGGCGCCGCGCAGACCGTCCAGCTCTCGTCGAGCGGCGCCCCCGGCGGCGTCACGGTCTCCTTCAGCCCGGCCTCGGTGACCTCCGGCGGCTCCAGCACGATGACCGTGAAGGTCGCCGCCGGCACCCCGAACGGCACCTACCCGATCACCGTCACCGGTACGGGCTCCGCCACCCACACCGTCACCTACCAGCTGACGGTCGGCTCCACGACCCCGCCCACCGGCTGCGACGCCGCCGAGCACACCTACCGGGGCACGCTGGCCTCCGGCCAGGCCGCCGCCCAGCCGGACGGCTCGTACTACTACTCCGCGAGCGCCGGCACCCACGTCGGCTGCCTGCGCGGCCCGGCCCTCCGCCCGTCTCAGCCCACCTCGGCCAGCACGAAGCCCGGCTTCTCCGGGCCCGCGTCCGCGAGCCGGCCGCCGTCCGGACCCCAGATCCCGGCCCTGCCGCCGCCCTCGCCGACCTCGCTCGGCCCCAGCGCGTTGCCGAGCGCCACGAACAGACCGAACTCCCGGGCCCGCACCGGATAGACGGTCTCGAAGGAGTCGTTGTCGGCCTCCAGCATCGAACTCGCCAGATAGACCGCGCAGCCGTCGGCGGCGGCCCGCTCGGCCAGCTCCGGGAACCGGTTGTCGTAGCAGGTGGCCAGCGCGAACCGGAGCCCGTCGAGCTCGAACCGCCCGTCGGCCGTGCCCGCCGTGAAGGTGGACTGCTCGTGCCCGTGGAAGAGGTGCCGCTTGTCGTAGCGGGTGAGCAGCGAGCCGTCCGGGCCGATCACCAGCGTGGTCAGTCCCGGGTACGGACCCCCGCCCCGCACCGGCCCGTTGACGACCGCCGCCGCCCCCGCGGCCCGGCAGGCCGCGCGCACCGGATCGAGGCGCGGGTCGTCCTCGGTCAGCACCAGGGCGGGGTTCTCCCGGATCAGCGCGGTGTCGTACCCCGTGAGCGACAGCTCGGCGAAGACGACCACCCGGGCGCCGGCGGCCCCGGCCTCCCGGACCAGACCGGCGATCGTACGGACATTGGCCTCGATGTCCCCGGCGAGCGGGGCGAACTGGGCGGCGGCGAGAATCATGGGGCCCATGCTCGCAGCTCCCGCGCCGTCTCCCGCAGCCGCTCCAGGAAGGCCGTCGCCGCCGCCGTCGGCGCCCCCGGGGCGGCCGCGCAGATCCGCCGGTACGGCACGTCGTCCGGGTGGAGGGTGACGAGCGCGACGTCCGGGCGCACCGACGACGCCGCGAGCGCCGGGACGAGCGTGACGCCGAGGCCGGCCGCGACCGCGCCCAGCTTGGCGATCCAGTCGTGCGCGAGCAGCCCCGTCCGGGGCCGCAGCCCGGCGGCGAGCGCGGGCCGGAGGAGGGTGTCCTCAAGGCGTTCGTTCCCGACGATCCACTCCTCCTCGGACAGCTCCGCGAGCCGCACGTCCCGCCGTCCGGCGTACCGGTGCCCCCGCTCCAGCGCCACCAGCATGGGCTCGTCCAGGAGGTGATGGAGCGTCACTCCGGCCGGCGGGGGCGCGTCCACGGCCGGGCTGACCACCGCCAGGTCCTCCTCCCCGGCCGCGACCAGCGCCAGATGTTTCACCGACGGCCCCTCGACCCGGGTCACCACCACCCCCGGATGCCGCTCCCGGAAGGCCGCCTGTGCCCGGGGCACCAGGGCGGCGGTGGCGCTGGAGAAGGAGCCCAGCCGCAGCAGCCCGCCGTCCAGCGTGCGCAGCGCGGTCAGTTCGGCGCGGGCCGCGGCCAGCCGGTCCCGCACCGCCTCGGCGTGCGGCAGCAGCGCCCGCCCCGCCTCCGTGAGCCGCACCCCGCGCGGCAGCCGCTCGAACAGCTCCGCCCCCCACTCGTCCTCCAGGGACCGGACCTGCCGGGAGACGGCGGACTGGGTGTAGCCGAGGGTGCTGGCGGCGGCGGTGAAGGACCCGGACCGGGCGACGGCCAGGAAGGCGTCGTACAAACCGAGCGGCGAACCATGCGTGACCTGCATGGCAGCCATGCTAGACATTCGCTTGTCGCATGGCTGCGCCGGTCCTAGCGTCGAGGCCATGGACACCACCACCCCGCAGCCGATCGCCTTCCTCGGACTGGGCTCCATGGGACGGCCCATGGCCCGCCGCCTCCTCGACGCCGGTCACCCGCTCACCGTCTGGAACCGCACCGCCGCCAAGGCCGCGCCGCTGGTCGAGGCCGGCGCCGTGCTCGCCGCGAGCCCCGCCGAGGCCGTCCGGGAGGCCGAGGTCGTGATCACGATGCTGGCCGACCCGGCCGCCGCCCGCGCCGTCGCCGCCGAGCTGCTCCCGGCCCTGCGCCCGGGCACGCACTGGATCGACACCTCGACCATCGGCCCGGAGGCCACCCGCGAACTCGCCGCCCGGCTCCCCGAGGGGGTGACCCTGATCGACGCGCCCGTGATGGGCAGCGTCGACCGGGCCGCCTCGGGCGAGCTGCTGATCCTCGCGGGCGGCGACACCGCCCCGGTCGCGGACGTCCTGGCCCGGCTCGGCTCGGTCACCGCCTGCGGCGGGCCCGGCGACGGCGCCGCGCTCAAGCTGGTCCTCATCAACGCGGCCATCGGGGGAGTGGCGCTGGTCGCCGAGAGCCTGCGGCTCGCCGAGGCGCTCGGCCTGCCCCGCGACCTCGCCCTGCGCACCCTGGGCGCGGGCCCGATCGGCGGCGCCGTCGGCCGGGCCACCGCGACCGGCTCGTACTTCCCGGTGGCGCTGGCCGCGAAGGACGTGGCGCTCGCCGCCGGGGTCACGAGGCTGCCGCTCCTGGAGGCCGTCCACGAGCTGCTGGTCGCGGATCCGGCGCTGCGTGCGGAGGACCTGGCGGCGGTGGCCCTCCCGCCCCGCTGAAAATCCCAAGCGCCGTGTCCGTGGCGGGACTTAGGGTGGGGGAAGCGGTCTCGCGCGCGGGGTCGCAGGGTGCGGGGCCGTGGCAGAGTGGGCGATCGCCTACCGGGCCGAGGAGGTCCCCGGAGCCTGGGCAGCAGGGAGTGGCCGCCGGACCTGGCGGTGAGCTCGCGCGGGTTCGAATCCCGTCGGCCCCGCACCCGCCGTACGCCGGCCCGGCCGGTCGTGTGCCGCTTCCTACCGCTCGCCGGACCCCGCGAGCAGCCGCAGGAAGTCCCGGAAGGCGCTCGGCATGTCGACGGCGGCCGGGTCCAGCAGCCACTGGTACTGGAGGCCGTCCATCACGGCGGTGAGCAGGGGCGCCGCCCGCTCGGGGGTGAGCCCGCCCGGCAGGCGCTCGCCGAACTCCAGCCGCAGCACGTCCGCCATGCTGGCCCGCACGTGCGCGTACCGCTCGGTGAAGAACTCCCGCGCCGGATGCCCGTCGGTGACGCTCTCGCCGAGCAGCGCGGAGAAGGTCTGCACGATCCCCGGCCGCATCGCGTTGTACTCCACCAGCGAGTCCAGCAGGTCGAGCCGCCAGCCCTCGCGGTCCCGGCCGCCGCTGGTGTCCCAGCGGTCGCGCTCCTCCAGGACGGCGACGAGCAGGGCCTCCTTGGTGGGGAAGTAGTGCAGCAGGCCCTGCTGGGTCAGGCCGACGCGCTCGGCGACGGAGCCGAGCGTGGCGCCCCGGTAGCCGCGCTCCGCGATCACCTCCAGGGCGGCGCGCAGGATCTCCGCGCGGCGCTCCTCGCTCCTGGTCCGTGCCATCGCCGGCCCCCTTTCCGCAGGTCCTGTCGACAGGGACCGTACGCCATGGCCCCGACCCCCGAAGGTAACGGAAAGATTACATCACCTACCGATCTACAGGTAGGTGGGTTCATGATGGCCGTACCAGCACTTCAACGCGGAGGTACGGACGTGAACGAGGACGCCGTGCGCGAGGCAGCCGTCGAGGCCGCGCTCGCCCAGCTCGACCTGGACGCCAAGACCCGGCTGCTCGCCGGCCAGGACATGTGGTCCCTGCCCGCCCTGCCGGAGATCGGCCTCGCCTCGCTCGTCATGTCCGACGGCCCCATCGGCGTCCGCGGCGTCCGCTGGACCGCCGACGACCCGTCCGTCGCGCTGCCGTCGCCGACCGCGCTCGCCGCCACCTGGGACCCCGCGCTCGCCCGCCGGGCCGGCCGGCTCCTCGCCCAGGAGGCCCGCCGCAAGGGCGTCCACGTCCTCCTCGCCCCCACGGTCAACCTGCACCGCACCCCGCTCGGCGGCCGCCACTTCGAGGCGTACAGCGAGGACCCGTACCTCACCGGCGCGATCGGCACCGGCTACGTCCAGGGCGTCCAGGACGGCGGCGTCGGCACCACCGTCAAGCACTTCGTCGCCAACGACGCGGAGACCGACCGCTTCACCGTCGACAACCGGGTCGCCCCGCGCCCGCTCCGCGAGCTGTACCTCGCCCCCTTCGAGGCGATCGTCACCAACGCCCACCCCTGGGGCATCATGACCGCCTACAACCAGGTCAACGGCGTGACGATGACCGAACACCGCCACCTCGTCAACGAGGTCCTGCGCGGCGAGTGGGGCTTCGACGGCTACAACGTCTCCGACTGGATGGCCGCCCGCTCCACCGTCGGCGACATCACCGGCGGCCTCGACGTCGCCATGCCCGGCCCCGGCACCGTCTACGGCGAGGCGCTCGCCGCCGCCGTCCGCTCCGGCGAGGCCGCGGAGGCGGACGTCGACACCGCCGTGCGCAACGTGCTGCGGCTCGCCGCCCGCGTCGGCGCCCTCGCGGGCGCCCCCGCCGCCGTCACCGAACTCCCCGCCGCCGTCGACGGCGACGCGCTGGCCCGCGAGATCGCCCGCCGCGGCTTCGTCCTCGTCCGCAACGAGAACGGCGCGCTGCCGCTGAAGCCCGGCACCGTCGCCCTCTCCGGCGCCGCCGCCCGCGACGCCCGCGTCCTCGGCGGCGGCTCCGCCCAGGTCTTCCCCGAGCACGTCGTCTCCCCGCTCGACGGCCTCACCGCCGCCCTGCCCGACGGAGCCCTGAGCTATGTCGTCGGCGCCGACCCCAGCGACGAACTCGCCCCCGCCGACCAGGGCTTCACCCTCCGCGCGATCTGCCGCGACGCCGACGGGAACGTCCTCGGCGAGGGCACCCTCCCCAACGGCCAGGTCCAGTGGATCGGCGACGACCTCCCCGCCGGCGTCACCCACGACGCCCTCGCCTCCATCGAGGTCACCGGCGAGTTCACGCCCCGCGAGACCGGCGCCCACGCCTTCGGCACCCGCGGCCTCGGCGCCTTCACCCTCACCGTCGACGGGCGCGAACTCTTCGACGGCGTCCAGGAGATGGGCCCCGAGACCGACCCCTTCGAAGCCTTCTTCGGCTCCCCGGTCGAGCGCGGCACCGTCGAGCTCACCGCCGGCGAGACCGTCGAGGTCTCCCTCCGGCACACCCTCGCCAAGGAGCTCGCCGCCCCGCTCCCGGCCGTCATGTTCTCCTTCGTCCACCTCGGTCCCCGCCGTGACCCCGACGAACTGATCGCCGAAGCCGTCGAGGCCGCCCGCGCCGCCGACACCGCCGTCGTGGTCGTCGCCACCACCGAACGCGTCGAGTCCGAGGGCTTCGACCGCAAGGACCTCGCCCTCCCCGGCCGCCAGGACGACCTCGTCCGCGCCGTCGCCGCCGCCAACCCGAACACGGTCGTCGTCGTCAACGCCGGCTCCCCGGTCGAACTGCCGTGGCGCGACGACGTCGCCGCCGTCCTGCTCAGCTGGTTCCCCGGCCAGGAGGGCGGCGCCGCCCTCGCCGACGTCCTCACCGGCGCCGAGGAGCCCGGCGGCCGCCTCCCCACCACCTGGCCCGTCGCCCTCGCCGACGCCCCCGTCACCGAGGTCACCCCCACCGACGGCGTCCTCGACTACGCCGAGGGCCTGTTCATCGGCTACCGCGCCTGGGACAGGGCCGGCGCCGTCCCCGCGTACCCCTTCGGCCACGGCCTCGGCTACACCACCTGGTCGTACGATTCCGTCACGGCCACCCCCGAGTCGGTCACCGTCCGCCTCACCAACACCGGCGACCGCCCCGGCCGCGAGACCGTCCAGCTCTACCTCGCCCCGCTCCACGACACCGTGGAGCGCCCGGCCCGCTGGCTCGCCGCCTTCGCCGGCGTCGAGGCCGCACCCGGCGAGACCGTCGAGACGACGATCCCGCTCCCGCGCCGCGCCTTCGAGATCTGGGACGAGGAGAAGAACGCCTGGACCCTCGTCCCCGGCCGCTACGAGCTGCACGCCGCCCACTCGCTGGCCGACTCCCGCCTCACCGCCACGGTCGAGGTGTAACCCCCGCGGACCGGGGCGGCGGGGGGGGGGGCGGGCTCCCACCCGCCCCCCCCCCGCGTGTCGCCCGCGTCCGCGCGCGCGCGCCCCCCGACCCGCCCCGAGAGACA
>NZ_JBHYKM010000009.1:27011-52306 GCF_042741435.1 Streptomyces sp. NPDC058955
CCCCGGGGTCGGGGTTCCCCCCCCGCCCCCCCCCCGGGGGCGGGGCCCCTCCCCCCCGCCGCCCGGGGGCTACTTCTCCGTGATCCTCCGGTACGCCAGCTCCGCGAGCCGCGCCTGCCCGACGCGGTTCGGATGGAACCAGTCCCAGGTGCTCAGCAGCGTCTCGTCGAAGCGGAAGCCGAACACGGCCCCGCCGTCGTACCGGCACAGCTCGTCCGCCGCGCAGACCTCGGCGAGCACCTCGTTGTACGCCACCACCCGGTCGCGCACCGCCGTGCGCCGCGCCTCGGCCGCCGCCCCCAGGTCCTCCGGGTCCGCCAGCATCGAGCCGCAGACGCCCAGTTCCCAGACCCGCCGCACCAGCGGGCTCGCCCGGCCGGTGTCCCACAGCCGCCGCAGGTCCGGCACGCTCGCCACGTACACCCGCGCCTCGGGCGCGCCCTTCCGCAGCCGGGCCATCGCCGTCTCGAACGACCGGCGGAAATCGGCCACCGGGGTCATCCCCGCCGGGGTCGGCCGGCAGGCGTCGTTGGCGCCGATCATCACCGTGACCAGCTCGGGCCGTTCGGCCGCCGCCCGTCCCATCTGCTCCGGCAGCGCCGCCATCCGGGCGCCGCTCCGGGCCAGGTTCCAGCTGTGGTCGGCCACCCGCCCGGCGCCGAGCAGCCGCAGCGCCAGGCTGTTCACCGCCGGGTCGGTGCCGGTCGCCCAGGACGCCTCCGGGCAGTCCGCGAGCAGCGAGCAGGCGTCGAAGGCGCGGGTGAGGGAGTCGCCGACGGCGGCGACGGACGCGGGGGAGACGTCCCACCGCGAGGCGGGCGTCGGGGAGGGGGTGGCGGTCCGGGCGGGAACGGAGGCGGCGGGAGCGGGCTCCGGATCGCCGGCGCAGCCCGCGAGCGCGGCCACCGCGAGCACGGCGCCCACGACGGCGGTACGGAATCGGCGTCGGCCGTGCGGCACCGGCCCCCTCCTTCGGACGACTGGCCTCCTGGCGAGTGAAAGCTTCGTGTCCACCCGCCCCCTGACCGACCGTACGTCACCCTGATGACGGCGCGGCACGGTAGCTTTTCCCCCGTCGAACCAGCGGCGCGCCCGCGCCGACCGGCTCCGGTAAATTACATCACGTCACATGCTGTCCCTTTTCAGAAGGTTTGCGGAGTTCTTCACCTGATGCTGTTTACTGAGGCCGCTGGGAAGGCGAACCTCGTCCCACACTGGAGGTCCCGGTGACGACACGTGGAGTCCTGTACGTACACTCCGCACCGCGCGCGCTCTGCCCGCACGTCGAATGGGCGGTGGCGGGTGTGCTCGGTGCGCGGGTCCAGCTGGACTGGATCCGTCAGCCCGCGGCGCCCGGCACCTGGAGAGCCGAGTTCTCCTGGCAGGGCGAGACCGGCACGGCCTCCAAACTCGCCTCCGCGCTGCGCGGCTGGCAGATGCTCCGCTTCGAGGTGACCGCCGAGCCCTGCCCGACCGCCGAGGGCGAGCGCTACAGCGCCACCCCCGACCTGGGCATCTTCCACGCCGTCACCGGCATGCACGGCGACATCCTCGTCCCCGAGGACCGCCTGCGCGCCGCCCTCGCCCGCGCGGCACAGGGCGAGACCGTCCTGGAGGCCGAGATCGCCAAGCTCCTCGGCAAGCCCTGGGACGACGAACTGGAGCCCTTCCGGTACGCCGGCGAGGGCGCCCCGGTGCGCTGGCTTCACCAGGTCGTCTGAACGCGTTCACCCGGGCCCGCTAGCTTCCCGCCCCTAGGCGCGCAGGGGGCGCGCGGGGCGGGGGAACGGCATGACGGGTCTGCGCAGGACGGCCGGGGCGGTCTCCGCCGTGCTGGGAGCGGTCGCACTCGGAGCGGCCCTGGCGCTGCTGGCGGGCTTCCTCTACGCGATCGTCCGGGGCGGGTCGACCGGCGCCATGCTGATGTGGATCCTGGGCCTGTTCGTCCTGGCGTTCCTTCTGCTCGGCGCGTTCGGAACGACGCTGCCGGACGAGGAGGGGGAGGCAGCGGAGAAGGCGACGGAGGCGGTCGGTGAGGGGGACAAGGACAAGGCCGGGGACGGCGACGGCGACGGGGACTGGTACGACCCGCTCGTCTTCGGGCTCGTCCTGGTCGGGCTCGTCGCCGGAGGCCCCTTCGGCATCGCCGGGTACGAGGCGCTGAAGCCGGAGACCGCGTCGGCCGCGCCGGCGGCCCCGCCCCCGACCCCGTCGCCCTCCGCGTCCCCTTCCGTCCCGGCCTCCGCCTCCGCCTCCGCTTCCCCCACGGCCTCCGCCGTGCCCTCCGCCACGCCCGGCGAGGGGGCCGTCGGCTGGACGGTGCCCGCCGTCGGCGGGCCGTACGACATGGCGCCGGGTGCCTGGGGGGCCGGGGAGGCCGTCGTCCATGTGCGGTCCGACGGGCTGTCGGCGTACGCCGTCCGGGACGGGGCCGTCCGGTGGAACGTTCCGGCGCCCCGGCGCGAGGCCGTGTGCGCGATGGGCCCGGAGGTCGTCGGGAACATCGGGATCGTCGCGTTCGGGCGGTACGACAAGCCCTGCGCGAACCTCCTCGCGATCCACACCTCGACCGGCCAGGTGCTGTGGCGGCAGAAGGCCGGGGGCGCGGGGATCCCCGCGTACGGCCTCGCGGTCGGCGGGGCCACCGCGGTCGTGGCGGAGGACCGGGTGGTGCGGGGCCGCGCCGCCGAGACCGGGGAGCAGCGCTGGCAGCGGCCGCTGGGCCGGGACTGCGTGGTCCGGGCGCTCGACGCCGACGCCGACCGCGTGCTCCTGGTGGAGCAGTGTGGGACCGGCGCGCGGCTGGTCGCGCTGGAGACCCGTACCGGCGAGGAGTCGTGGACGCGGACGCTGCCCGTCGAGTCGACCGTCGCGGCGGCGGTGGTGTCGGTGGCGCCCGCGGTCGTCGCCCTGAACGAGGAGGACCCGCGCGGCACCCTCGCGGTGCTCGCCTTCGACGAACGGGGGAAGCCGCTGGCGACGGTTCCGGTCAACGGGCCGGCCGGGACGCTCGTCACGCCCGAGCAGGTGGCGGAGACCGGCCGGGGAGGCCGCGCCGTCGTCGACGGCGACCGGCTGATCGCGCTCGCCGGGGACAAGGTGGTCGCCCTCTCGCTGCAGGACGGCAAGCAGGTGTGGGAGCACCACCCCGAGGGCGGGTCCGTCGCGGCGCTCGCCCCGGCCCCCGACGGCCGGGTCGCCGTCCTCACCGAGGACGAGGGCCCGGGGGTCGTCCTGCTCGACGCGGCGACGGGAGCCTCCCGCGGCGGAACGACCGCGAAGGACCCCGGCGCGCGCGTCTCGACCAGCCCCCTCCTCGTCCCCGTCACCGGCGCCCACGTCGCCGTCAACCGAGGCGCCGCACCCCCCGAACCCGCCCTCTTCCTCCTCCGCTGACGCGAAAGGCCCGCCCCCACCCGGGGACGGGCCTTCGCGTGCGTCGGTGCGTCAGACGGTGCGGAACGCGAGGACCACGTTGTGGCCGCCGAAGCCGAACGAGTTGTTCACCGCGGCGATCGTGCCCGGGGGGAGGGCGCGGGGCTCGTCGCGGACGATGTCGGCCTCGACCTCGGGGTCCAGGTCGTCGACGTTGATGGTCGGCGGGGCCACGCGGTGGTGGAGCGCCAGGACCGTCGCGACGGTCTCGATGCCGCCGGCGCCGCCGAGCAGGTGACCGGTCATCGACTTGGTCGCGGAGACCGCCACGTGGTCGAGGTCGTCGCCGAAGACCTGACGCAGCGCCTTGATCTCGGCGACGTCGCCCTGCGGCGTCGACGTGGCGTGCGCGTTGAGGTGCACGACCTCGGACGGCTTCAGGTCCGTGGTGTCCAGCAGGTGCTGGAGCGCCGCGGCGATGCCCCGGCCGGACGGCTCGGGCTGCGCGATGTGGTGGCTGTCGGCCGACAGGCCCTGGCCGATCGCCTCGCAGTAGATCTTCGCGCCGCGGGCCTTGGCGTGCTCCTCGGACTCCAGGATCACGACGCCGGCGCCCTCGCCGAGCACGAAGCCGTCGCGCGCGGTGTCGTAGGGGCGCGATGCCTTCGTCGGCTCGTCGTTGTTCTTGGACATCGCCATCATGTTGGCGAAGGCGGCGATCGGCAGCGGGTGGATCGCGGCCTCGGTGCCACCGGCGACGACCACGTCGGCACGGCCGCTGCGGATCATCTCGATGGCGTAGCCGATCGCCTCGGCGCCCGACGCGCAGGCGGAGACCGGGGTGTGGACGCCGGCGCGGGCGTTCACCTCCAGACCCACGTTGGCGGAGGGGCCGTTCGGCATCAGCATGGGAACGGTGTGCGGGGAGACGCGGCGGACGCCCTTCTCCTTCAGCACGTCGTACTGGTCGAGCAGCGTGGTGACACCGCCGATGCCGGACGCGATGACGGCACCGAGCCGCTCGGGCGCGATGGCCTCGTCCTCGCCGGCCGGGGCGGTGTAGCCCGCGTCGGCCCACGCCTCGCGGGCCGCGATCAGCGCGAACTGCGCCGAGCGGTCCAGCTTGCGGGCGAGCGGGCGGGGCAGTACGTCGCCCGGGTCCACCGCGGCGAACGCGGCGATCTGGACGGGCAGTTCGGCGAAGCGCTCGCCCTCCAGGGGCTTGACGCCGGAGCGTCCCGCAAGGAGACCTTCCCAGGTCGATGCGGAGTCGCCACCCAGCGGTGTGGTTGCGCCGATACCGGTGACGACCACGGTGCGATTGGTCGAGCTCACAGGAATTCGTTCTCCATGTGTGTGATGGTCGAAAGACGGCGCCACCGCCGGGTGGCGGACCGGGTCAGCGGGGGCCGGGTCAGCCCTTCGAGATCCCGCCGTCCTGGTGGGACTGGATGTAGGAGACGGCGTCGCCCACGGTCTTGAGGTTCTTGACGTCCTCGTCGGGGATCTTGACGTCGAAGCGCTCCTCGGCGGCGACGACGACCTCGACCATGGACAGGGAGTCGACGTCCAGGTCGTCGGTGAAGGACTTGTCCAGCTGGACGTCCTCGACCGGGATGCCGGCGATCTCGTTCACGATCTCCGCGAGACCTTCGACGAGCTGCTCCTGGGTGAAGGCCATGGTGGCGCTCCTTCTGTGGTTGCTTCGGTGGGTTGGCGTCCGGGAGATCCCGGGCGCCTAGGGGAGAGTAACGACCGTCGCGGCGAACACGAGACCCGCCCCGAAGCCGATGACGAGCGCGGTGTCGCCGCTCTTCGCCTGTCCGGTCGCCAGGAGCCGCTCCATCGCGAGCGGGATCGAGGCGGCCGAGGTGTTGCCGGTGGTCTCGACGTCACGGGCGACCGTGACGTGCTCCGGCAGCTTCAGGGTCTTCACCATCGAGTCGATGATCCGCATGTTGGCCTGGTGCGGGATGAAGACGTCCAGGTCGTCCGCCGTGATGCCGGCGGCGTCGAGCGCCTGCTGGGCGACCTTGGCCATCTCGAAGACGGCCCAGCGGAAGACCGCCTGGCCCTCCTGCGTGATGGCCGGGAACTTGATCTCGCCGGCCTCGTTGAGCGGCAGCTTGGAGACGTCGCCGAGCTGGTACTCGTTCCACGGCACGGTCTGCTTGATGGTCTCCGACTTGTCGCCCTCGGAACCCCAGACGGAGGGGCCGATGTGCGGCACGTCGGAGGGGCCGACCACGACCGCGCCGGCGCCGTCGCCGAACAGGAAGGCCGTCGCGCGGTCCTCCAGGTCCGTCAGGTCGCTCAGCCGCTCGACGCCGATCACGAGGACGTACTCGGCCGAGCCCTCGACGATCATGCCCTTGGCGAGCGTCAGGCCGTAGCCGAAGCCCGCGCAGCCGGCGGAGATGTCGAACGCGGCCGGCTTCCCGGCGCCGATCTTGTCGGCGATCTCGGTGGCGACGGCCGGGGTCTGCTTGAAGTGCGAGACGGTGGAGACGACGACGGCGCCGATCTGCTCCGGGGTGATCCCGGCCGCGGCGATCGCCTTGCCCGACGCCTCCACCGACATGGCGGTGACGGTCTCCTCGGGGGAGGCCCAGTGGCGGGTGGCGATGCCCGAGCGGGAACGGATCCACTCGTCGGACGAGTCGATCTTCTCGAGGATCACCTCGTTGGGCACGACCCGGGCCGGGCGGTAGCCGCCGACGCCCATGATCCGCGCGTACGGGGCGCCCTTGCTGGGCTTGATCTTCGACATGCTTCTCGACACTCCTCGTCAGACGGCCGTGTGCTCGGCGACGAGCGTACGGGCCGCGTCCAGGTCGTCGGGAGTCTTCAGGGCCACGGTGGCCACGCCCGGCAGCGCGCGCTTGGCGATGCCGGTGAGGGTGCCGCCGGGGCAGACCTCGATCAGCGCGGTCGCGCCGAGCGCCTGGAAGGTCTCCATGCACAGGTCCCAGCGGACCGGGTTGGCGACCTGGCCGACCAGGCGCGCGAGGACCTCGGCGCCGGTGGCGACGGTCTGCCCGTCCTTGTTGGAGACGTACGGCACGGTCGGGTCGGCCGGGGACAGCTCCTGGGCGGCCTGCTCCAGGGTGGCGACCGCGGGGGCCATGTGGTGCGTGTGGAAGGCGCCGGCCACCTTGAGCGCGACGACCCGGCGGACGCCCTCGGGCTTGTCCGCCTCCAGGGCGGCCAGCTGCTCCAGCGTGCCGGCGGCCACGATCTGGCCCGCGCCGTTCACGTTGGCCGCGGTCAGGCCGAGCTTCTCCAGGTGCGGGACGGTCACCTCGGGGTCGCCGCCGAGCAGCGCCGACATGCCGGTCGGGGCGATCGCGGCGGCCTCGGCCATCGCCAGACCCCGGGTCCGTACGAGACGGAGGGCGGCGGTGTCGTCGAGGACGCCCGCGAAGGCGGCCGCGGTGAACTCGCCGACGCTGTGACCGGCGACGGCGCCGGGCGATACGTCGCCGAGGGCGGCGGCGGAGAGGAGGCCGGCCGCGACGAGCAGCGGCTGCGCCACGGCGGTGTCACGGATCTCGTCCGCGTCCGCCTTCGTGCCGTAGTGGACGAGGTCGAGCCCGATGGCGTCCGACCAGGCCGCGAGGCGGTCGGCGGTGCCGGGCAGTTCGAGCCAGGGAGTCAGGAAGCCGGGCGTCTGGGCGCCTTGGCCGGGAGCGACGAGTACGAGCACCCTCACACTCTCTCTTGGGGACGGTGTCCGGCGCCCGTGGGGACTAGGACGAAGAACCGTCGGGGTAATTGTTGGTGTCCGACAAAAGTCTAGGACTGCCCGTCCGCGTCGGCCAAGCGCCCGAGGATCAGGGCGATCCGCAGGGTGAACGCGGATCGGACGTCGGAGGGTGACCAGCCGGTGACGTCGGTCACACGTCGGAGCCGGTAGCGCACGGTGTTCGGGTGGACGAAGAGCATCCTCGCCGCGCCTTCGAGACTGCTGGCCTGCTCCAGATAGACACTCAGAGTTTCCAGCAGCGCCGAGCCCGCTTCCTCCAGCGGTCTGTAGATCTCCTCCACCAACTGCTCGCGCGCCGAAGGGTCCGAGGCGATCGCGCGCTCCGGAAGAAGATCGTCCGCGAGGACCGGCCGGGGCGCGTCCTGCCACGCCGTGCACGCCTTGAGCCCGGCGGCGGCCGCCTGCGCGGACCGGGTCGCCGCGAGCAGGTCGGGGACCACGGGACCGGCCACGACCGGGCCCGCCGCGTACGGCCCGATCAGCGCCTTCGCCACGCCCAGCGGATTGTCGGAGCCGCCCGCGATCACCACGAGCCGGTCGCCGAGCACCCCGGTGAGCACCTGGAGCTTGGCGTGCCGGGCCGCCCGCCGGATCGCCTCCACGGTCAGCTCGCTGTCGCCGTCCGGGGCGGTGCCGAGGATCACGCACACGTGGTCCGGCGAGTTCCAGCCGAGCGCGGCGGCCCGGGACACGGCGCCCTCGTCGGCCTCGCCGGACAGCACCGCGTTCACCACCAGCGACTCCAGGCGGGCGTCCCAGGCGCCACGGGCCTCCGCGGCCTGCGCGTACACCTGGGCGGTCGCGAACGCGATCTCCCGGGCGTACACCAGCAGCGCCTCGCGCAGCACCGACTCGTCGCCGGGCGCGGCGACGTCCTCGATCGCGACCTCCATGACCTCGATCGTCGTCCGGACCATCTCCACGGTCTGCCGGAGCGTGATCGCCCGGGTCAGCTCGCGCGGCGCCGTGCCGAAGACGTCCGTCGAGATCGCCTGCGGGGTCTCGGGGTGCCGGAACCACTCGGTGAAGGCGGCGATGCCCGCCTGCGCGACCAGACCGATCCACGAGCGGTTCTCGGGCGGCATCGCCCGGTACCACGGCAGCGTCTCGTCCATGCGGGCGATGGCGTTCGCGGCGAGCCGCCCGGAGGACTGTTCGAGGCGCTTCAGGGTCGCGGCGTGCGGATGAGCGGCGTTCGTGGGTTCAGACACGGGGACAAGACTGCCTCATCCGGGCGCCGACGTGCGGGGTCGGGGCGGTTTCGCGCCCGGCCGCCCCGCTACCGTACGGGGGTGATCCGCATCCAGCGCGCCGGCGACCGGTACCCGGGCGGCGACCCCGAGGCCGGCATCGAGACCCGCCACGCCCTCTCCTTCGGGCCGTACTACGACCCGGACAACCTCCGCTTCGGCCCGCTCCTCGCCGTCAACGAGGAGCGGCTGGCCCCCGGCGCGGGCTTCGACGAGCACCCGCACTCCCACACGGAGATCGTGACCTGGGTGGTCGAGGGCGAGCTCACCCACCGCGACACGGCGGGCCACGAGACGCTGGTCCGCCCCGGCGACCTCCAGCACCTCTCCTCGGCGGCCGGCGTCCGCCACGTCGAGCGCAACGCGGGCGACACCCCGCTGACCTTCGTCCAGATGTGGCTGGCCCCCCTGGAGCCGGGCGGCGACCCGGCGTACACCCTGACCCGCGACCTCCCGGGCGCCTACGCCGTCCCGGCGGCGGGGGCGACGCTCCGCGTCCACCGGCCGGCCGAGGGCGAGGAGGTGCCCCTCCCGGACGCGGACACGCTGTACGTCCACGTGGTCCGGGGCGCGGTCGCCCTGGCGGACCGGGAACTGAGGGCGGGCGACGCGGCCAGGATCACGGCGGAGAAGGCCCTGCGCGCCACGGCGACGGAAGCCGCCGAACTCCTGGTGTGGGAGTTCCGTGGCTAGGCCCTCTCGGATCGTGCCGGGCCCGCGCCCCGTCGTGGGCGCGGCGGAGCGGTGCGGTGCCGCGCGCCCCGGGGCTCAGTTCGCCGCGCTCTTCGCCTTCCACTCCGCCCAGGACAGGTTCCACGCCCCGTAGCCGTTGCCCTCCGCGACGACGCCCTTGGTGTCCCCGCCCCGGATCTCGAACGGGTCCCCGACGTTGACGCTCGCGTAGAAGGACTGCGCGTCGGCGGTGCTCATCCCGATGCACCCGGAACTGCGGTTCGCGACCCCGAAGTTCCCCGCGTTCCACGGCGCCGCGTGCGCGTACATCCCCGACCAGGTCAGCCGCATCGAGTAGTCGACCATCTTGTCGTACGCGTCCCCGAGCCCGACCGTCTCGGAGTTCATCCGGATCGTGCCCTCCTTGGCCATGAGCACGGCCGTGCCCCGCCAGGACCGCTTGTCGCCGCCCGGCGTCCCGCCGGAGACGGGGATGGTCCGCACCGTCCGCCCGTCCTTCACCAGGGACAGCCGCTTCGCGTCCAGGTCGACCTTCACCACCTGCGCCGCGCCGATCGTGAACCCGGTCCGGTAGTCCCGCACGAACCAGCCGTCGCCCGAGTCCGTGCCGTTCAGGTCCGCCTCCAGCGTGACCTTCGTGCCCGGCTTCCAGTACTCCCGGGGCCGCCAGTCCACCCGGTCCCGGCCCGAGTAGTCGGTCACCCAGCCCCACGACCCCTCGGTGCCGTTCGAGGTGGTGACCTTCAGCTGCCGCTCCACGTCGGCCTTCCGCGTCACCGGCCGGTCGAAGACGATCGACAGCGGCTGCCCGATGCCGACCGTGGTGTTCTTCCCCGGCGCCAGCGTCAGCTTGTTCACCCGGTCCGCCGCCTCCGTCGTGAAGGTGGACCGGGTGGTGGTCTCCTTCCCGCCGGGGGTACGGGTGACGGCCACGACCGTGTACGCGGCGCCCGGCACCGCCTTCCGCTCCGAGGTCCAGCGGGCCCCGCCCGCGGCGGGCCGGCCGTCGAGCCGCCCGCCGTCCCCGTCCGTGACCGTCACCGACGCGAACGTGCCGCCGGCCGCCGTCACCGTCACCGGCTTCCCGGCCGCCGGGTCCACGACGGTCACCTTCGCGGGCGGCCCGTCCTGCGCGGCGCCCTTCGCCGGGTCGGCCGAGGAGCCGGGGCCGCTCGCGGCCTGGGCCGTACACGCGGTGAGGGAGACGGCCAGGGCGACGGCGGCCAGAGCGGGCCGGGACGTGCGTATCGGCGGCACGGAGCACCTCCGGAAGAGGAGAGAAAAGGGTGGGATGCCCGGACTCTAGGCCGCCTCCACCGGCCTCCGCCCGGCCCGGGGCCCATGTGACGGGCCCTGATGAAAAACGGTCATCGTCCCGTCACACACGCCGCGCGGACCCGTCTCATCCGGCTGTGAGCCTGCTGTGCGCCGCGCCACCCGGAGCGGACGAACCAAGGAGGCTCCCGTTGTGTCAGCGCTGCTCGTGACGCCCGCACCCGTGAAGCGCCGCCCCGCCGCCACGCCGCCCGCCGGCCCGGTCCGGCTCGGACCCGTGACCCCCGAGGTGTACCGCGCCTTCCTCGCGTCCCGCGCCACGGGACCGGACGGCCCCAGCTTCCTCCAACTCCCCGCCTGGGCCCAGGTGAAGGACGGCTGGAGCCACCGACTCGTCGGCTGGGGACCCGAGTCGGGAGAGCTCACCGGCGTCGCCCTGGTCCTGCTGCGGGCCTTCCCCGGCACCCGCAAGCACTTCGCCTACCTCCCCGAGGGGCCCGTCGCCGACTGGGCCGACCCCGGCCTCGACCGCTGGCTCGACCCGCTCCTCGCCCATCTGCGGTCCGCCGGCGCCTTCGCCGTCCGCATCGGGCCCGCGCCCGCCCACCGCCGCTGGACCGCCGCCACCGTCAAGGCCGCCGCCGGACCCGGCCGCCGGCTCGGCGACGTCCTCGCCGACGAGGTCGACCCGCTCGGCACCGCCGTCGCCGAACGGCTCCGCGCCCGCGGCTGGAAGCGCTGCGGCGGCGACTCCGAGGACGGCGCCGACGCCCAGCCCCGCCACGTCTTCCAGGTCCCGCTCACCGGCCGCACCCCCGACGACCTGTGGTCCGGCCTCAACCAGGAGTGGCGGCGCAACGTCCGCAAGGCCCGCAAGTCCGGCGTCGAGATCACCGTCGGCTCCGCCGCCGACCTGCCCGAGTTCCACCGCCTCCTGAGGATCACCGAGGAACGCGACGGCTTCCGGCTCGGCCGCTCCCTCGCCTACTACGAGCGCCAGTACGCCGTCCTCAACGCCGAACACCCCGGCCGGATGAAGCTCTACCTCGCCCGCCACGAGGGCGAGATCCTCGCCGCCCACACCATGATCACCGTCGGGAGGCGGGTCTGGTACCAGACCGGCGCCTCCGCCGACCACCGCCGCGAGGTCCGCCCCTCCAACGCCCTCCAGTGGCGCATGCTCCTCGACGCCCACGCCCTCGGGGCCGACGTCTACGACCTGCGCGGGGTACCCTCCACCCTCGATCCGGACGACCGCGCCCACGGGCTGCTGCGCTGGAAGCTCGGCACGGGCGGACAGGTCGTCGAGACGCTGGGGGAGTGGGAGACACCGATGCACGGCACGACCAACCAGGCGCTGTACCGCGCCTTCCAGGCGTACCTGGCCCGCCGATGACGGCCACGCTCACCGCCGGACCGGCCGGTCCGGACGCACCGGAGAAGAAGCCGTCCGCACTGCGCAGCGGCGCCGTCATGGCGGCCGGCTCGATCGTCTCCCGGGCCACCGGCTTCGTCCGCGCCGCCGTCGTCGCCGCCGCCCTCGGCGCGGGCCTGGTCGCCGACGGCTACGCGGTGGGCAACTCCGTCCCCACCATCGTCTACATGCTCCTCCTCGGCGGCGCCCTCAACGCCGTCTTCGTCCCCGAACTGGTCAAGGCCGCCAAGGAGCACGAGGACGGCGGCGCCGCCTACACCGACCGCCTCCTCACCCTCTGCGCCCTCGCGCTCACCGTCCTCACGGCGGGCGCGGTCCTCGCCGCGCCCGCCCTCGTCGACGCGTACACCGACTACGAGGGCGGCCAGCGCGACCTCACGATCGCCTTCACGCGCGCGTGCCTCCCGCAGATCCTCTTCCTCGGCCTCTTCACCCTCCTCGGGCAGGTCCTCAACG
Source organism: Streptomyces sp. NPDC058955 (assembly GCF_042741435.1). NCBI lineage: Bacteria > Bacillati > Actinomycetota > Actinomycetes > Kitasatosporales > Streptomycetaceae > Streptomyces > Streptomyces sp. NPDC058955. The sequence continues at coordinate 39,262 of NZ_JBHYKM010000009.1, forward strand.
CCCGCGGCCGGTTCGGCGCCATGATGTGGACCCCGGTCCTCAACAACGTCGTGGTCGTCGCCGTCTTCGGCCTCTTCCTCGTGGTGAGCGACGGCGGCGAGCTCACCGCGGGCGAGACCGCCCTCCTCGGCTGGGGCACCACCGCCGGCATCGCCGTCCAGGCCCTCGCCCTGCTGCCCTCGCTGCGCGCCGCCCGCTTCCGCTTCCGGCCCCGCTTCGACTGGCGCGGCAGCGGCCTCACCGCCCCGCTGCGCGCCGCCGGCTGGCTCGTCCTCCTCGTCCTCACCAACCAGGCCGCCTACTGGGTCACCACCTGGGTCGCCACCACCGCCGGCAAGGGCGCGCACACCGGCGGCGCCGGCCTCGCCGCGTACAACAACGCCTACCTGCTGTGGGCCGTCCCGCACGGCATCGTCACCGTCTCCCTGGTCACCGCCCTCATGCCCCGCATGAGCGGCGCCGCCGCCGACGGCGACCTTGCCGCCGTCCGCCGCGACGTCGGCTACGCCCAGCGCACCACCGCGGCCGCCGTCGTCCCCGCCGCCTGCGCCCTCCTCGCCCTCGCCGTCCCGCTGATGTCGCTGGTCTTCGGGTACGGCGCGACCGACGCCGCCGACGTCCGCGCCATGGCCTGGACCCTGACGGCCCTCGCCCCCGGCCTCGTCGCCCTCTCCGGGCAGTACGTGTGCACCCGCGCCTTCTACGCGCTCCGCGACACCCGCACCCCCTTCCTGCTCAACCTGGTGATCGCTGGCCTGAACGCGCTGCTCTCCCTCGCCGCGTACCACTGGCTGCCCACCCACTGGACCGTCACCGGCATGGCCGCCGGCTACTCGCTCGCCCTCTGGGCGGGCTGGGGACTCACCGCGTACGTCCTCCGGCGCCGGCTGCCCGCCGCGGAGGACGGCGAGGACGGCCGGGGCCTCGGCCGGCTGCTGATCGCAGCCGTGCCCGCCGCCGGCTACGGCCTCTTCGTCGCCGACGGAACCGCCCCCGCCGGCGCCCTCGTCTCCGGTCTCGCCGGCGCGCTCACCGTCCTCGGCGCCTTCGCCGCCCTCGCCCGGCCGCTGCGCCTCACCGAGGTCTCCGCCCTGATGACGGCCGCCGCCGGCCGGCTCACCCGCCGGACCTGACCCCCGGGGGCCCCGCGGGGGGCCGCCACCGACCTTGGGATACTCCACGAATGCCTCGCGTGCTCCTCATCGAAGACGACCCCTCGGTCCGCGAAGGCGTCGAGCTCGGGCTCCGGCGCCGCGGGCACGAGGTCCGCACCGCCGCCACCGGGGAGGCCGGGCTCGCCGCCCTTGGCGAGTTCCGCCCCGACCTGCTGCTGCTCGACCTCATGCTGCCCGGCATGAACGGCGTCCAGGTCTGCCGACGGGTCCGCGAGAACAGCCAGCTCCCGATCATCATGCTCACCGCCCGCGGCGACGACTTCGACGTCGTCATCGGCCTGGAGGCGGGCGCCGACGACTACATCGTCAAACCCGCCCGCACCGAGGTCATCGAGGCCCGCATCCGGGCCGTCCTGCGCCGCATCGAGGAGCCCGGCGGCGGCCGCCCCGCCGTCGAGCACCACGGCGCCCTCGCCGTCGACCGGGCCGGCCTCACCGTCGCCAAGAACGGCGAACGGCTCGCCCTCGCCCCCTCCGAGCTCAAGCTGCTGCTCCACCTCACCGCCGCCCCCGAGCAGGTCTTCAGCCGCCAGCAGCTCCTGGAGCACGTCTGGGAGCACAACTACCACGGCGACGCCCGCCTCGTGGACGCCTGCGTGCGCCGGCTCCGCGCCAAGATCGAGGACACCCCCGGCGACCCCCGCTACATCCAGACCCTGCGGGGCTTCGGCTACCGCTTCGGACCGCTGTGAGGGCCTGCGTGCACCCCCGCGAGGAGCCGGGGACCGACGCCCACCGCCCGGCCGCCCCCGGGGGCGGCGCCTCCGCGGGCACCGCCGAGGGGACCGCGTACGCCGCCGGCGACCGCCCCGGCACCGGGGCCGCCGCCCCGCGCCGGGCCCGCGCCCGCCTCCGCCTCCCCCGCCCCTTCGGCCTGCGCACCCGGATGGTCTTCGCCTTCCTCCTGGTCGCCGCCGTCGGCTGCGGCACCACCGCCGCCCTCACCTACCGGGCGGCCCGCAGCGCCATCCTGGAGCAGACGCAGAACACCGCCGTCTCCGCCTTCCGCGAGCAGGTCGACGCCCTCAACATCGCCCTGCCGCTCGACGAGGACGCGCTCCGCGACACCCTCCAGACCCTCGCCCGCCAGGGCAAACCCCGCACCTGGCGGGTCTACGCCGAGTACGGGTCCCTCCGCGTCTCCTCCACCGACCGCCCCGAGTCCTCCGTCCTCACCCCGGAGCTGAGGGCCCGCGCCCACAACCGGGAGGGCACCCCGCACACCGCCTTCCAGCGGGTGGTCAAGGGCGGCACCCCCTATCTGACGATGGCCGTCCCCGCCGTCTTCCGCACCCACGCCGACAAGAGCATCGCCCCCCAGCCCAGCGGCCTCGTCGTCTACGCCGTCATGGAACTGAGAGAGGAGGAGGCGAACGTCGAGGCCATGGTCACCGCCGCCCGCGACGGCGCCCTGCCCGCCCTCGCCATCGCCCTGATACCGGCGCTGCTCGCCGCCCGGGGAGTCCTCCGGCCCGTCCGCGAACTCCGCGCCGCCGCCCGCAGCATGGGCCGCGGCCGCCTCGACACCCGCATCCACGCCAAGGGCAGCGACGAACTCTCCGACCTGGCCCGCACCTTCAACGAGTCCGCCGCCGAACTGGAGCGCTCCGTCGCCGAGCTGCGCCGCGCCGAGGCCCGCGCCCGCCGCTTCGCCTCCGACGTCTCGCACGAGCTGCGCACCCCGCTCGCCGGGATGCTCGCCGTCACCGAGGTGCTCGACGAGGACGCCGGCGCCCTGGACAGCGACACGGCCCGCGCGGTCCGGCTGATCAGCGCCGAGACCGTCAAGCTCGCCGTGCTCGTCGAGGACCTGATGGAGATCTCCCGCTTCGACGCCCGCGCCGCCGAGCTCCACACCGACGAGGTCGACGTCGCCGACTGCGTCCGCAAGACCCTCGGCAGCCGCCACTGGACCGACCCGGAGCAGGTCCACGCGGCCCTCGGCGAGGGCATCCGGGCCCGCCTCGACCCCCGCCGCTTCGACGTCGTCGTCGCCAATCTGGTCGGCAACGCGCTCCGGCACGGGAAGGCGCTCGTCACGGTCCGGGTCTACGTCGACGACGAGGCCGGCGGCGAGGGCGCGGGCACCCTCGTCGTCCAGGTCTCCGACCGCGGCCCCGGCATCCACCCGGACGTCCTGCCGCACGTCTTCGAACGCTTCTACAAGGCCGACCCGGCCCGCGCCCGCTCCGCCGGCAGCGGCCTCGGCCTGGCGATCACCCAGGAGAACGTCCGGCTGCACGGCGGCACCGTCGAGGCCGCCAACCACCCGGTCGGCGGCGCCGTCTTCACCGTCAGGATCCCGCTGTGAGGCGCCGCGCCGGGCTCGCCGCGCTGCTCGCCGCCGCCCTGCCGCTGCTCGGCGGCTGCGGCATCCAGGGCAGCGACGTCGTGGAGGCCGGCGAGGCGCCGACCGTCAACGTGCAGCCCGTCCCCGAGGGCCGGATGCTGCTCTACTTCCTCGGCCCCGGCGGCGAGCTGATGCCGGTCGCCCGGGACGTCGGCCTCTCCTTCGTCCCCGTCCCCGAGACCACCCACCCCGGGTCCGGACAGGGCACGGAACCCGACCACATGGCCCGGCGCGAGATCGACCTGAGCCATCCGAACGTCCGCGGCCTGGCCACCGTGAAGGTCCTCTCCGCCCTGCTCGCCGGCCCCGGCGGCGCCGAGCTCCAGGCGGGCCTCACCACCGAGCTGCCCGCGAGCGGCGAGCTGATCCGCGTCGAGGCCGAGGACACGGGTGGAATCCGGCTCCAGACCCCGTTCCTGGTCCAGGAGCTGTCGGAGCGCGCGCTCGCCCAGCTGGTGTGCACGGCCGCGTTCGCCGTCGACCGCGCCGGGTCGCGCGAGGTGACTGTCGCGGGCCCGGACGGCGCCCTGCCCGCGACGGTCTGCGAGCCCTGACGGAGCCCGTTGCCTTCGGGTCAGCGGCGGAGGTCGGCGAGCACCGCGTCCGTGAACGGGGTCCACGCCTCGATCGCCCACGGCCCGAAGGCCCGGTCCGTGAGCGCCACGCAGGCGGCCCGCGCGTCCGGGTCGATCCACAGGAAGGTGCCGGACTGGCCGAAGTGGCCGAAGGTGCGCGGCGAGGACGTGGTGCCGGTCCAGTGCGGGGTCTTGGCGCCGCGGATCTCGAAGCCGAGCCCCCAGTCGTTGGGCCGCTGGTGCCCGTAACCGGGCAGGATGCCGGTCAGACCGGGGTACGTCACCGTCATCGCGTCCAGCACCGTGCGGGCGTCGAGCAGCCGGGGCGCCTGCACCTCGGCCGCGAACCGCACCAGGTCGTCCACGGTCGACACCGCGTCCTTGGCGGGCGAGCCGTCGAGCGACGTGCTCGTCATGCCCAGGGGCTCCAGGACCGCCTGGTGGAGGTAGTCCGCGAAGGGGATGTCGGTGGCCTTGGCGACCAGGTCGCCGAGGACCTCGAAGCCGGTGTTGGAGTAGATCCGGCGGGTGCCCGGCGCGGCCTGCACCCGGTTCTCGTCGAAGGCGAGCCCGGAGGTGTGGGCGAGCAGGTGCCGCACGGTCGCGCCCTCGGGCCCGGCCGGCTCGTCGAGGTCGATCGCCCCCTCCTCGTAGGCGACGAGCACCGCGTACGCCGCCAGCGGCTTGGTCACCGAGGCGAGCGGGAAGCGGTGCCCGGTCGGCCCGTGGCTCCCGGCCACCGTGCCGTCCGCGCGGACCACGGCCGCCGCCGCGGTGGGGACGGGCCAGTTCTCGATCGCCGCCAGACTCGGCACGCTGCTGCTCTCCATGGCCCCGAGCCTACTTGCTTGGAGTGCACTCCAACCTTTTAGCGTGGAGGCATGAGCGTGATCGAGAGCGTCGAGAGCACGACCGGGTCCGCGCGGAAGGACCGCTACACGATCAGCGAGGTCGCCGCCCTGACCGGACTCACCGCGCACACCCTGCGCTGGTACGAGCGGATCGGCCTGATGCCGCACGTCGACCGGTCGCACACCGGGCAGCGCCGCTTCACCGAACGGGACCTCGGCTGGCTGGAGTTCGTCGGCAAGCTGCGGCTCACCGGGATGCCGGTCGCGGACATGGTCCGGTACGCGGAGCTGGTCCGCGAGGGCGCCCACACCCACGCGGAGCGCCGGGCCCTCCTGGAGGCGACCCGCCGGGACGTCCGGTCCCGGATCGCCGAGCTCCAGTCCACGCTCGCCGTGCTCGACCTCAAGATCGACCACTACGGCACCATCTGCGGAGGCACTTCCTCATGAGCGACAGGATCGACACCGTACGCCTCGGCCCCGGCCAGGACGGCCCCGAGACCGGCGTCCAGGGCTTCGGCGCCATGGGCATCAGCGAGTTCTACGGCGACACCGACGAGGCCGCCGCCCGGGACACCCTCGACGCGGCCCTGGAGGCCGGCGTCACCCTGATCGACACCGCCGACATCTACGGCAACGGGGCCAACGAGGAGTTCCTCGCCCCCTTCGTCGCCGCCCACCGGGACGAGATCGTCCTCGCCACCAAGTTCGCCATCGAACGCGACCCCGAGCGGCCCGCCCACCGTGGCGTCCGCAACGACCGCGCCTACATCCGGCAGGCCGTCGAGGGCAGCCTGCGCCGGCTCGGCACCGACACCATCGACCTCTACTACATGCACCGGCGCGACCCCTCGGTGCCCTTCGCCGAGTCCGTCGGCGCGATGGCCGAACTCGTCGCCGAGGGCAAGGTGCGCCACCTCGGGCTGAGCGAGGTCACCGGGCCGGAGCTGCGCGAGGCGCACGCCGTCCACCCGATCACCGCCCTCCAGTCGGAGTGGTCGCTCTTCTCCCGGGACGTCGAGCGCTCCGCCGTGGCCGCCGCCGCCGAACTCGGCGTCACCTTCGTGCCGTACTCGCCGCTCGGCCGCGGCTTCCTCACCGGCGCCTTCGCCGACGCCGGCAAGGACCTGTCGGAGAGCGACTTCCGCCGCCACCAGCCCCGCTTCACCGGCGAGAACGCCGAGCGGAACGCGGCGCTCCTCGACCCGGTCCGCACCATCGCCGCCGCCCACGGGGCGACCCCCGCGCAGATCGCCCTCGCCTGGGTGCAGCAGCGCGCCGCCGTCCACGGGCTGACGGTCGTCCCCATCCCCGGCACCCGCAAGCGGTCCCGCCTGGAGGAGAACGCCGCCGCCACCCGCATCACCCTCACCGAGGCCGAGCTCGCCGCCCTCGAACCCCTCGCGGGCCTGGTGGCGGGCGACCGCTACCCGGACATGAGCCTCACCTCGGCCGCCCGCGAGGCCTGACCGCCCGCTCCGGGCACCCCTGGGCCTCCTCACGCGAGGCCCAGGGCGAAGACCGCGAAGCCCGCCGCGAGCAGGCCCGCGAGGGTGCGGCGGGCCGGACCGGTGCGCGCCCACGGCGACTCGAAGCCGCGCGCGTACCGCCCGACGAGCACGAGCAGTCCGGCGAAGACCGGCATCCAGGCCAGCCGGGCCAGGATCCAGCCGACCGAGTCGGGTGCCCCGACGAGACCGGGCACCTCGCCCAGGTACGAGGCGGGGATCGCGGCCGCGAGCATCGCGGTCTGGTGCCAGCACAGGATCGTCATCGCCGACAGGTTGACCACCACGACCGGAGCCCACAGCGCGGGCCGCTTCAGCAGCCGGCCGAGCCGGTCCCGCAGCAGGATCGCGGCCCCGCCCTGGGCGGCGGCGAGCGCCAGGACCAGCAGCGACGGTGGGTGCGAGTTGGTCCGGGCCTCGCCCGGGACGCCGACCATCGACGCCGGGTAGCCGAAGACGAGCAGCAGCGCGGCGAAGAGCGCCGCCCCGCCGATCAGCAGCCCCCACGCGTGCCGGCGGTTCACCCGGCCCTCGCCCCAGCCCACCCCGAGCTGGTACGCGAAGAGCCAGCCCGGCAGGATGTTCAGCAGGCTCAGCCAGGACGGCACGGCGTCCGCGTACGGGCCGTACCGCAGGAAGTCCACGACGGCGACCGAGCCGAGCAGCGGCGCCGCCGCCCACACCCCGAGCCGGCGAGCGGCCCGCACGCACAGCGGGGTCAGCGCCGTCACCACCGTGTACACCCCGACGAACCACAGCGGCTGGATCACCAGCGTCGACGCCGTCCGCAGGGTGTCCACCGGGACACCGAGACCGTGGTGGAGCAGCGGCAGCAGCGCCGCCCACACGGCGGTCACCCCGAGCACCGGCCGGCCGAGCCGGGCGAGCCGCCCGCCGAGCCAGGCACGGGTGGTGCCGGTCCTGCGCCGGTAGGACAGGACGGAGGCGTAGCCGCCGACCAGGAAGAAGATCCCCAGCATCTGGAGGATCCAGCTCGCCGGGGCGAGCGCGCCGAAGGTGGCGAGCGGGGAGGCGTTGTGGATCGCGCCGTCGGCGGAGAGCGTGAACCCGCCGAGCAGCCAGTGCCCGGTCGGCACGGCCAGCAGCGCGAGGGCCCGCAGCCCGTCCACGGCCCGGTCGCGGTGGGCGGGGGTGCCGGCCTCGATCTTCCGGACGAGGGTCTTCATCGGACGTCCCCCTCGGCGATCGCGGCGAAGGCGCGCAGCGAGGAGGTGCCGGGCGCGAAGTAGCCGTCGTGGCCGTCCGCGTCCCGCGCCGGTACGGCCCGGGCGCCGAACTCCGGCGCGGTCGGGTCGGTGCCGTGCCCGTAGCCGCCGACCGCCACGTTCGGCACCCGGTCGATCCAGTCCGTCGGGTCCTTCGCGGCCCACACCCGGGCCGGGGTCCGCAGCTCCGCCACGTTCTCCGCCCGCATCCCGGGGGAGCCGAAGACCACCAGGTCCTTCGCCTTCAGCCGGTGCGCGGCGAGCCCGCAGACGACGGAGCCGTAGCTGTGGCAGAAGACGGACGGCTCGGGGCGCACCCCGGCGGCCCGCAGCCCCTCCGTGAAGCGGGCCAGCCGCTCGGCACCCGCCTCCGCCAACTCGCCCGAGGCGGCGTCGAGTCCGACGCCGAGCGGGGTGGTGTAGCCGGCCCAGGCGACGACGGCGGTACGCCCCCCGGTCGCCTCCCGCAGCGCGGTGGCCTTCCGGGTGAGGGAGTCCATCCGGCCGGCGTCGACGTCGGAGCCCGGCACCAGCACCGCGACCCGCTCGGCCGTCGCCAGGTCCCCGTAGACCAGGACCGTCTGGCCCCGGCCCCGGGAGTCGTGCGCCAGGACCCGCGCCCCCGGGTGACGGACCTGAGCGGACCGGGCGTTGGCCTCGTAGCGCAGCTCCAGCGGCGCCCCGTCCAGGTTCCCGACCACCGTCGGGTGCGCCCGTACGAGCCTCTCCCGCTCCTCGCGGCCGAGTCCGGCGAAGAAGCGGGCCACTTCGGCCGGGTCCATCCGCTCCGGGTCCGGCAGGCCCGCCGCCCGCCACTCGGCGGTCCCGGCCGGCGGCCCGGTGACCGGCTCCTGCGCCGTCCCCGACGCCCAGCCCGCCGTTCCCGCCACGACCGCCGTCACCATGACGGCGGTCACCAGGCTCCTCGTGATGCGGCCCATGCCGTCCTCCCTCTCTCGTCGTCGGCGAGAGGAAGGTAGGAAGACGACGGGTGACGGCACGTCACACCGGGGAGCCAACTCCCGTGCCATACCCGGGTAGGGGGTGGACGAGGAGACCGCCCCCGGCCCGGGGTGGGGTTATCCCCCGGGGGTCACCAGGCCCGACTCGTAGGCGAAGACCACCGCCTGGGCGCGATCCCGCAGGTCGAGCTTGGCGAGCACCCGCCCGATGTGGGTCTTCACCGTCTGCTCGGCGAGCACGAGCCGCTCCGCGATCTCCTGGTTGGACAGCCCGCGGGCGATCAGCTCCAGCACCTCGGTCTCACGCGGCGTCAGACCGTTGAGCCGGAGCGCCGTCACGTCCTTGCGGGCGGCGGGACGGTTCGCGGCGAAGTCGGCGATGAGCCGACGGGTCACGGACGGCGCGAGCAGCGCGTCGCCCGCCGCCACGACCCGTACGGCGGCGATGAGATCGGCCGGCGGCGCGTCCTTCAGCAGGAAGCCGGACGCCCCGGCCCGCAGCGCCTCGTACACGTAGTCGTCGACGTCGAAGGTGGTCAGCATCAGCACCTTGGGCCGGTGGGTCACCCCGGCCGGCGGGTGCAGGATCTCCCGGGCCGCCGCCAGCCCGTCCAGCTCCGGCATCCGCACGTCCATCAGCACCACGTCGGGGTGGACGGCCCGCGCCACCTCGACGCCCTGCCGCCCGTCCGGCGCCTCGCCGACCACGTCGATGTCGGTCTGCGCGGCCAGCAGCGCGGCGAACCCCGCCCGCACCATGGCCTGGTCGTCCACGATGATCACCCGAATGGTCACACGACATCCTCGCTCGTCGGCCGTCCCCCCGCACCGGCCACCCTAGGCCCCAGCGGCAGCGTGGCCGCGATGCGGAAGCCGCCGTCCGGGAGGGGGCCGGTGTCGAGGGTGCCGCCGGTCAGCCGGACGCGCTCGCGCATCCCGACCAGACCGTGCCCGGTGCCCGTGTTCTCCAGCGGCGCGACCGGCTCCGCGGCCGCGCCGTTGACCACCAGGACCGTCAGCCCGCCGGACCCGTCCTCCCGCACCGACACCCGGGTCGGCGCGCCCGGCGCGTGCCGCACCACGTTGGCGAGCGCCTCCTGCACGATGCGGTACGCGGACAACCCCACCGCCTGCGGCACCTCGGTCCGCCCGTCCGCGAGCTCCGTGGCGAGCGACAGCTCGGCCGGCACTCCCGCCCGTACGGTCGCCTCCACCAGCTGCTGCAGCCGGTCGAGGCCCGGCTGCGGGGCCCGCTCGCCCTCGCCGCCGTCGCTGCGGAGCACCGCGAGCAGCCGCCGCATCTCGGCCAGCGACTCCCGCGCGCTGCCCGCGATCGACGCGAACTCCTCCCGGGCCGCCTCCGGCAGCTCCGGGATCCGGTACGGGGCGGAGTCCGCCTGCACCGTGATCACCGACATGTGGTGGGCGACCACGTCGTGCAGCTCCCGGGCGATCCGGGCCCGCTCCTCCAGGAGCGTGCGGCGGGCCCGCTCGGCCTCGCTGATCGTCTCCTGCTCGGCGAGTCTTCGCTGCGCCTCGCCGCGCGCCCGGATCGCGGAGGTGAGCAGCAGCAGCACGCCGCTGAGCACGAAGAGGAGCGTGGTGATGCCCGGGTCGCCGTACGGCCGCACGATCTCCAGCAGGTACCCGGCCGCACCGGTCGCCAGCCACACCCCGAGGAGCGTGCGGCGCGGCTCGCGCAGCCCGAGCGCCAGCATCAGCGCGCAGTACCCGACGACGACCGGCGGGGTCCACGGCCACAGCTGGGCGCGCGGCCCGTCCGAGGCCATCAGGACGAGCGCCCCGGCGATGTCGGCGGGGAACACGATCCACCAGGCTTGCAGCGGCCGGGTGGTGGCCAGCAGCAGCGGCGCGGCCTGCGCGGTGGCGAGCGCCCCGGCGAGCGCGCCAGGCACGTCGTAGTCGTGCATGAGGAGATGGACGGTGACCGGCAGGAGGGAGGCGACGAGCGCGACCCCGAACCCGTACGGCAGCAGCCTCATCCACCAGGACGAGGCTCCCGCGAAGGGCGGCGCCCCGGGCGGCGCAGGCGTTCCGAAGGTCGCCTCCAACGCCCGCACGGCGACCCGCGACCACTCCTGGACCCGCACCGCGAACCCCCCGGGCCCCGGTCGTTTGTCGAACGCTTTCATGTCGAGTCAGCCTAGGTTCGCGGCCCGATCCCGTCGTCGTACCAGGGGTGACAATCGCGGATCAGACCCAGGTATGACACCCCGCGACCTTCGTCGAGCGCCCCGCCGCCCGCTCACCGTCCCCCGCGCCCCGCGCCCGGCCACGCCCGTCATGCCCCCGCGCCGACCAGGGTCTTCGCCGGACGCCCGCCCCGCTCGCCCCGCCGACTTTCGTCGCGGGCCGAGCCCCGGCGGGCCCCGCAGCCATGCGGCGCGCGCCCCCGGCGGCGCCGTCCCCCGCGCCGCTACAGCTCCGCGAGGAGTTCCGTCTTCTTCGCCGCGAATTCCTCGTCCGTCACCAGGCCCGCCTGGTGCAGTTCGCCGAGGTGGCGAATCCTTTCAGCGATGGCGCCGGGGTCACCGTGTGCCGCGCTGCGCGCTCCCGCCGGGACCGGGGCGCGGTCCTTGGCGCGGATCGCCGAGAGGACCGCGGCCGCGAAGGGGAGGGAGTCGTGCACCGGTCCGTAGCCGAGGCCGAAGACGACCGACGCCGGGTCGTGGTCGGGCCGGTCCGTCCGGGGCGCGCCGCCCCGGGGGAGCAGCCGCAGGAACCCGCCGGGGGAGTCCGGCGAGCGCCACTCGACGCCGCTCAGCTCCCGGACCCGGAACGACTGGTCGCCCGTCTTCCACTTCTCCGACGTGGCCATCGTCGAGGACCAGCGGAACGCGACCTCCGACGACCCGTCGAACGTGGCCTTCCCGTCGTACGCCTTGAAGGAGCGCGGCCCCCGCGGCGCCTCGACGAGGAACCCCTGGTCGAGCCGGTCCACCGGGTCCGCGGGGATCACCGCCGCCAGCTCGTCGCGCCACCGCGCGGCGAGGTCCTCCCGGTCGGCGGGCAGCGCCAGCCGGTACGGGTCGCAGGTCTCCTTGAGCTGCCCCGCCGCCGCTTCCATCAGCGGATCGGCCCCCGGCCGCGGCACGGCGTGCAGCACGACCGTCCCGCGCCGGCCCGGCGCGAGCGTCGCCGCGGCCAGCGCCTCGTACGGCACACGTCGCTCACGCAGCGCCTGAAACAGCCTCGGCGTACGGATCCCCCGTTCGAAGCGGATGACAAGTGCGTCGCTCTCCAGCTCCCAGGTGGCATGAATTCCGGCCAGCACATCACCCATACGCCTCATCGTAAGCGGCGCGTGGCCGTGCGTCGCCCCTCGGAACTGTCCTGAAATTCCGTGATCTACGCGCGTCAGAGGCCGGTGCCGCCGGAGATTCCCCCGTGGCACGCGCTGTCGGCACGTGCGCAGACGACCCGTCCGAAGGCCCCCGCGCCTATCGCGGCGAAGTTGCCGAGGCTCTCCGTGCCCGGCTCGAAATAGCCGCTGTGTCCGGCCGCACCGGCCGCCGACACCAGCCGCGCCCCGAACTCCGGCGCCATCGGATCCGCCCCGTGCCCGACCCCGCCGAGCTCCAGGTGGGGCACGTCCGCGATCCAGTCGCCGGCGTCCCGCATCGCCCAGATCCGGGCCCGGGTGCCCAGCTCGGCGGCCGTCTCCACCCGCATCCCGGGGCTGCCGGCCACCGCCAGGTCGGTCACCCGCTCCGGCAGCCGGGGAGCGGCGATCCCGCAGAGCACGGAACCGTAGCTGTGGCAGAAGAGCGCCACCCGCGCCTTCCCCGGCAGGCCCTCGGTCAGCCGGACGAGCCGCGCCGCGCCGGTCGCGGCGAGCCGGCCGGTCGCCGCGTCCACCCCCACCCGGGCGGGCGCCGTGTACCCGGCCCAGGCGATGACCGCGACCCGGGCGTCGGGCGCGGTGCGCCGCTCGGCCTCGTACAGCGCCTGCGCCATGCCGACGGGGGCGGTGTAGCGCCCGTGGGTCTTCTGGAAGGTGAGCAGGTGGGTGTCGACGCCGGGCACGATCACCGACACCCGCCGGGCCCGCTCCAGATCGCCCAGCACCTCGGCGGCCCGCCCCGTACCGGTGGGGTCGAAGGCGAGGATCCGGCGCCCGGGCTCCAGCAGGGAGACGAAGCGGTCCACCCGCCGCCGGGCCTCGTGCCGGCCCTCGGCGGAGAGCCGGGTGTCCCGGAGGCGGGGCCGCTCGGCCGCCAGCGCCCGGGTGAGGGCGATCCGGTTGGCGCGGTAGCGCAGCGCCGGCGGGGCCCCGTCGAGATTGCCGACGACGAGCGGATGCCGCTCGGCGAGCCCCGCGGCGCGCGCCGGTCCCTCCGCGGCGAACCAGGCCCCCTCCGTACGGGGCGGGGCGGT
>NZ_JBHYKM010000009.1:52316-61937 GCF_042741435.1 Streptomyces sp. NPDC058955
GGGGGGCGGCGGCGCTGTCCGGCGCGCGGGTGGGGTGGGGGTGGTGGGGGGGGCGGCTCTCCCGGGGCGCGGGGGGCCCGCGTTTTGTTCCCCCCGGCGGGGGCGGGGGGGCGGGGCCCGCCCCTCGGCGCGCGCCGGACCGACCGCGGCGAACCAGGCCGCGACCGTACGGGGCGGGGCGGTGCCCGGGTCGGGCGGCGGCACGTCGACGATCCGCTCCCGCGCCCAGGAGGCCAGCGCCGCCTGCATGGAGAGCCCGGACACCGGCCGCTGCCGGATGGTGGTCCATCCGGTGGTGGCGAGCATCACGAGGACGACACCCAGCACGAGCAGGGTGCGCAGGACGGTGAGGGACGGCGGGACGTCGGCGGAGGTCACGGGCGGACACCCTAGACGGCGAACATGACGCACCCACCCGCCCGGCCCCGCTCACGACCCCGGATCGGCCCTGGTCGAGGGCCTGGACCGGCTTTCGCACGGGCCTGGACCGGCCCTCGCATCGGCCCCGTTCCCGGGCGGCGGCCCGGCCTTCCCCGAGGACGCTCAGGCCCGTCCGTCCGGTTCCCGCCAGCGCAGCGACAGTGCCGGGCCCAGGTGGTCGAGGTATCGCTCGGTGAGCGCCCGGATCCCCTCCAGGCTGCGGTCCGGTCCCTTGCCCCACATCTGCGCGGTGACCCGCATCACCCCGCTGAAGGCGGCGACCGCGAGCCGCGGCCGCGGATCGGCGTCCACGTCGAGCCCCTCGCGGCGGGCGACGAGCCGGGCGATGGTCTCCTCCATCTCGCTGGACCGGCGCAGATGCGTGGCGAGCAGCGCCGGCGTCGACTCGATCATGAAGAAGGTCCGCAGGTACAGCTCGACGGGGACGACCTCGTCGATCGCGTCGCCCACCCCGTCCCACGCGGCGAGCACCGCGTTGCGCATCGCGTCGAACGGGCCCTCCCCGGCCGGGCGGGCCGCCAGCGCCCGGACGAACTCCTCCTCCACCATCCGCTGGACGGCGAAGGCGACCTCCTCCTTGGAGGAGAAGTAGCGGAAGAAGGTGCGCTGGGAGACCTCGACCGCGTCGACGATCTCGTCGACGGTGGTCCGCTCGTACCCCCGGGTGGTGAAGAGCTCCAGGGAGACCCGGATCAGCGCGTCGCGGGTGCGCTGCTTCTTCCGCTCGCGCAGGCCGGGCGCGGGCACGGTCAAAGGGGCCTCTTTTCGGTCGATTACGGGACCTTCTCCCTGCTCAGGGTACCTGTGAGCTACATGACAGTTACCGACGTGTGAATCACTTTGTCAATTGTCAGTGACTGTCACTAGCCTCGTTCCCATGACTAGTCAGACCAGTGTGGAAAAGGCCCCGCAGGGCCAGGGGGGCGTACGGGAACCGGCTCCGGTCCCGGCGAAGGGCCTGCGCGGCCACCCCTGGCTGACCCTGTTCGCCGTCGCGGCCGGCGTGATGATGGTGGCGCTCGACGGCACGATCGTCGCCATCGCCAACCCCGCCATCCAGGCCGACCTCGGCGCCACCCTCGACCAGCTCCAGTGGATCACCAACGGCTATCTGCTCGCGCTCGCCGTCGCCCTGATCACCGCCGGCAAGCTCGGTGACCGCTTCGGCCACCGCCAGACCTTCCTCCTCGGCATCGCCGGCTTCGCCGCCGCCTCCGGCGCGATCGGCCTCTCCGACTCGATCGCCTTCGTGATCGGCTTCCGCGTGCTCCAGGGCCTCTTCGGCGCCCTGCTGATGCCGGCCGCGCTCGGCCTGCTGCGCGCCACCTTCCCCGCCGAGAAGCTCAACATGGCCATCGGCATCTGGGGCATGGTCATCGGCGCCTCCACCGCCGGCGGCCCGATCCTCGGCGGCTTCCTCGTCGAGCACGTGAGCTGGCAGTCCGTCTTCTTCATCAACGTGCCCGTGGGCGTGGTCGCGCTCGCGCTCGGCCTGATCATCCTGAAGGACCACCGCGCCGAGAACGCGCCGCGCTCCTTCGACGTCCTCGGCATCGCGCTGCTCTCCGGCGCTATGGGCCTGCTCGTCTGGAGCCTCATCAAGGCGGGCGCGGACTGGGGCTGGACCAGCGCCAACACCTGGGGCTGTCTGATCGGCTCGATCGTCCTCTTCGCCGTCTTCGCGGTCTGGGAGACGAAGGTCAGGGAGCCGCTCATCCCGCTCGCCATGTTCCGCTCCGTGCCGCTCTCGGCCGGTGTGGTCCTGATGGTCCTGATGGCCTTCGCCTTCATGGGCGGCCTCTTCTTCGTGACCTTCTACCTCCAGGGCGTGAAGGGCCTCGGCCCGATCGACGCCGGTCTGCGGCTGCTCCCGCTGACCGCGATGATGATCGTCTCCTCGCCGCTGGCCGGCGCGCTGATCACCAAGTTCGGCCCGCGGGTGCCGCTGGTCGGCGGCATGGTCTGCACGGCCGTCGCGATGTTCGGCATGATCACGCTCTCGGCCGGCACGAGCACGCTGGTGATGTCCCTCTGGTTCGCCCTGCTCGGCCTGGGCCTCGCCCCGGTCATGGTCGGCGCCACCGAGGTCATCGTCGGCAACGCGCCGCTGGAGCTGTCCGGCGTGGCCGGCGGTCTCCAGCAGGCCGCCATGCAGGTCGGCGGCGCGCTCGGCACGGCGGTGCTCGGCGCCGTCATGTCCTCCAAGGTGTCCGGCGCCTTCGCGGAGAACTGGAAGGACGCCGGTATCCCGGTCCCGGTCGACCCGCGCCTGGAGGAGGCCGCCGAGTTCGGCATGGCGCCGGAGGCGATGGCGCAGGCGCCCGGCATGACCCCGGAGCTCTTCGCCAAGATCTCCGAGGTCATCCACGACACCTTCCTCCAGGGCATGGGCCTGGCCTTCACCGTCGCCGGTGTCGTCGCCGTGGTCGCGGCCCTGGTCGCCACGCTGACCAAGCGCGGTGAGAACGCGCAGGCCGGCATGGGCGGCGGCCACATCTGAGCCACCGGCCACCCGGAGCTCCCTTAGGGGGCCGTCACCCGTTCGAAGGAACGGGGGCGGCCCCTCTTCCGTTCGGAGGGTCACCTCGTCCATGCTCGTGATTACAGAGAGTGACGACATGGGGGTTGATCTGCATGAACTGTCCGAAGGCGAAGGTGTCCACCGTGCTCGCGGGGACGGCCGTCCTGCTCCTGGCCGCCCTTCCGGCCACAGCCGCTCCGGCCGCTCCGGTAGCCCAGGCGGTCCCGGCCGCTCCGGCCGCCGGGACCGCGCTCGGGGCCTGCGGGCCGGGGCGGCTCTGCCTCTGGCCGAAGCCCGACTTCAAGGGCCGGCCGTGGACGTACGAACTGGCGACGACGGACCTCGACAGCTGCGTCGCCCTCCCGGCCGGGGCCTCGGCCCAGTCCCTGGCCGTCCGCACGGGCCGGCCGGTCACCACGTACCAGTCGGCGGAGTGCGCGGAGACGGGCGAGTTCGAGACCTACCCGGGCCGGGGCACCTGGGTCCCGCAGACCCCGTACGAGGTCAGAGCCTTCAAGCTCTGGGAGCGATGACCGCCCCCGACTCCGACACGACCGCTTCGGACACGGCCACTTCCGGCACGGCTGTCTCCGGTACGGCCTCCGCGGCCACGGCTCCGGGCGCGGCTGTTTCCGGTACGGCCTCCGGCGCCGCGGTCCCGGCCACGGCTCCGGCCTCGGCTCCGGGCGCGGCGGTCTCCGGTACGGGCGCCGCCGGCGCGGCGGCCTGTGGGGGCACCGGGCCCGAGAGGCGGGCGACCTCGGCGCGGAGTTCGCGGACCTCGCGGGTCAGCGCCTCCAGGAGTTCCGTCTGGCGCCGCTCCACCGCGTCGTCCCGCTCGAAGCGGGAGATGAACCAGGCCGCGATGTTCGCGGTGACGACACCGAGCAGGGCGATGCCCGAGAGCATCAGCCCGACCGCGAGCACCCGCCCGAGCCCGGTCGTCGGCGCGTGGTCGCCGTACCCGACCGTCGTCATCGTCGTGAACGACCACCAGACGGCGTCGCCGAGGGTCTTGATGTTGCCGTCCGGCGCGTCCCGCTCCACGTGCAGCACCGCCAGCGAGCCGAACATCATCAGCCCGACCACCGCGCCCGCCACATAGGTGGTGAGCGTTATCTGCGGGGCCATCCGGGCCCGCCGGCCCACGAGGAGGAGGGTGGAGACCACCCGCAGCAGCCGCAGCGGCTGCACCAGCGGCAGCACGACCGCGAGCAGATCGAGGGGGTGGGAGCGGACGAAGGACCAGCGGGACGGCGCCAGCGCGAGCCGGACCAGATAGTCCACCGCGAAGGCGCCCCACACCACCCACTCCACGTAGTGGCACAGCCGGAGCACCCACGGCTCGCCGCCCGGCGCGACGATCGGCACCGCGTACGCGATGCCGAAGGCCACCGCCAGCACCAGCAGCGGGGTCTGGGTGCGCTCTTCCCAGCGGACCTTCGGGGGGCGCTCCTTCTTCACGGACATGCGGGGCATCGTAAGGAATGCCGAGGGGCGGCGGGACCGCCGGTCCCACCGCCCCTGATCAGGCACTGTCGCCCCGCGGGCGCCGTCAGGCGTCGCCGCCCGCCGGGCCCGGGTCGGCGGCCGCCACGTCGAGCAGCTGGTAGCGGTCCACCGCCTGCTTCAGGACCGCGCGGTCCACCTTCCCGTCACGGGCCAGCTCGGTCAGCACCGCGAGGACGACCGACTGGGCGTCGATGTGGAAGTACCGGCGGGCCGCCCCGCGGGTGTCCGCGAAACCGAAACCGTCCGCACCGAGGGAGGTGTACGAGCCGGGGATCCAGCGGGCGATCTGGTCCGGCACCGAGCGCATCCAGTCCGAGACCGCCACGAAGGGGCCCTCGGCGGCCTGCAGCTTGCGGGTGACGTACGGGACGCGCTGGTCCTCGTCCGGGTGGAGCAGGTTGTGCTCCTCGACCGCCACCGCCTCGCGGCGCAGCTCGTTCCAGGAGGTCGCGGACCAGACGTCGGCCTTGACGTTCCACTCCTCGGCGAGGATCCGCTGCGCCTCGATCGCCCACGGGACGGCGACGCCGGAGGCCATGATCTGCGCCGGGATCGTGCCCGCCTCGGCGCGCTTGAAGAGGTGGATGCCCTGGAGGATGCCCTCCACGTCCACGTCCTCCGGCTCGGCCGGGTGCTGGATCGGCTCGTTGTAGACCGTCAGGTAGTAGAAGACGTCCTCCGCCTGGGGGCCGTACATCCGGCGCAGACCGTCCTTGACGATGTGCGCGATCTCGAAACCGAACGCCGGGTCGTAGGCGATGCAGGCCGGGTTCGTCGAAGCGAGGAGGTGCGAGTGACCGTCCGCGTGCTGGAGGCCCTCGCCGGTCAGCGTGGTGCGGCCGGCGGTGGCGCCCAGGACGAAACCGCGCGCGAGCTGGTCGGCCATCTGCCAGAACTGGTCGCCGGTCCGCTGGAAGCCGAACATCGAGTAGAAGACGTAGACCGGGATCAGCGGCTCGCCGTGGGTGGCGTAGGCCGAGCCGGCGGCGATCAGCGAGGCCGTGCAGCCGGCCTCGGAGATGCCGTCGTGCAGCATCTGGCCGCTCGGGGACTCCTTGTAGGCGAGGAGGAGTTCACGGTCCACCGCCTCGTACTGCTGCCCCAGCGGGTTGTAGATCTTGGCGCTCGGGAAGAAGGAGTCCATGCCGAAGGTGCGGTACTCGTCCGGCGCGATCAGCACGAAGCGCTTGCCGATCTCCTTGTCCCGCATCAGGTCCTTCAGCAGCCGGACGAAGGCCATCGTGGTGGCGATCGACTGCTGGCCCGAGCCCTTGCGGACCGCCGCGTAGGTCTTGTCGTCCGGCAGCGCCAGCGGCCGGGAGCGCACCACCCGGGTCGGCACGTACCCGCCCAGCGCGCTGCGCCGGTCGTGCATGTACTGGATCTCCTCGGAGTCCCGGCCCGGGTGGTAGTACGGCGGCAGGCCGGACTCCAGCTCCTTGTCGGTCACCGGGATGTGCAGCCGGTCGCGGAAGCGCTTGAGGTCGTCGACCGTCAGCTTCTTCATCTGGTGGGTGGCGTTGCGGCCCTCGAAGTTCGGGCCGAGGGTCCAGCCCTTCACCGTCTGGGCCAGGATCACCGTCGGCTGGCCCTTGTGGGCCTTGGCCGCCGCGTAGGCCGCGTAGATCTTCTTGTGGTCGTGGCCGCCGCGGCCCAGGTGCAGGATCTGCTGGTCCGACATCGACTCGACCATCGCCCGCAGCCGGTGGTCGTCGCCGAAGAAGTGGTCGCGGATGTACGCGCCGGTCTCCGTGGCGTACGTCTGGAACTGCCCGTCCGGCGTGGTGTTCAGCCGGTTCACCAGGATGCCGTCCCGGTCCTGCGCGAGCAGCGGGTCCCAGGAGCGGTCCCAGATCAGCTTGATGACGTTCCAGCCGTTGCCCCGGAAGATCGACTCCAGCTCCTGGATGATCTTGCCGTTGCCGCGGACCGGGCCGTCGAGCCGCTGGAGGTTGCAGTTGACGACGAAGGTGAGGTTGTCGAGCCCCTCGCGGGCCGCGATGGAGAGCTGGCCGAGCGACTCGACCTCGTCCATCTCGCCGTCGCCGAGGAAGGCCCACACGTGGGACTTGGAGGTGTCGGCGATCCCGCGCGCCTCCATGTACCGGTTCATCCGCGCCTGGTAGATGGCGCCGAGCGGGCCGAGGCCCATCGACACCGTCGGGAACTCCCAGAAGTCCGGCATCAGCCGCGGGTGCGGGTAGGACGACAGGCCGTTCGGGTACTTCGACTTCTCCTGGCGGAAGCCGTCGAGCTGGGTGGCCGTCAGCCGGTCCAGCAGGAAGGCGCGGGCGTAGATGCCGGGGGAGGCGTGACCCTGGAAGAAGATCTGGTCGCCGCCGTCGCCCTCGTCCTTGCCCCGGAAGAAGTGGTTGAAGCCCACGTCGTAGAGGGAGGCCGAGGAGGCGAAGGTCGCGATGTGCCCGCCGACGCCGATGCCTGGGCGCTGGGCGCGCGAGACCATCACGGCCGCGTTCCACCGGGTGGCGTTGAGGACCTTGCGCTCGATCTCCTCGTTGCCGGGGAAGAAGGGCTCGTCCCTGGTCGCGATGGTGTTGACGTAGTCCGTGCTGCGCATCTCGGGCACGGCCACCCGCTTCTCGCGGGCGCGCTCGATCAGCCGGAGCATCAGATAGCGGGCCCGCTCCCGGCCCCGCTCGTCGACGGCCGCGTCGAGGGAGTCGAGCCACTCCTGGGTCTCTTCGGGGTCGAAATCCGGGACCTGGCTGGGAAGGCCGCCAATGATGATCGGGTTGCGATCGGATCCGGGAGCCACGCTGTTCCTTCGCTGGTCGGGGGGAGCCCCACGAGGGAGGGGAGCCCCTTTGAGGCCGGGATGTCCGAGGCCGGGGACGTCCATCGTGTACCCGGCTCGCGGCACACGTCATCTTTACCGAGAGGTAACCCTCTCCGCGCCCTTCCTGCGCACCGGGTGCGGTCAAATCGCAACCTTACGCCCAATCCGCGCATGCGTTTCGGCAGAGCGTTCGGCAGACTGAAACCGCAGAAACCCGCGAAGCGGGACGAATCGTGTACACCTGATCACGGAGCGCTGTCGAAAGCCGCCGGAAGTTGCGGTGAGACGGCCCCAAACGTCACCGTTTCGGCGGTCTCCACGGCCGGGTACTTGCGCGATCCGCCCCGTCACGTGTGGACTACGGCCAGCGCCGCGCGCATGCGCGGCCCGAGCATTTTCCGATACATGATCAGGAGGCAAGCCGTGAGCGCGACCGCGGACCACGCGGAGGAGCGGACCAACCCGGCGGCGAGGCTGGGGTTCGAGCCCGGACAGGTGGTCCAGGAGATCGGCTACGACGACGACGTCGACCAGGATCTCCGTGAAGGCATCGAGTCCATCATCGGCCAGGAGCTCATGGACGAGGAGTACGACGACGTCGCCGACGCCGTGGTCCTCTGGTTCCGTGACGAGGACGGTGATCTCACCGACGCACTGGTGGACAGCATCGGTCTGCTGGAGGACGGCGGCAACATCTGGCTGCTGACTCCGAAGACCGGCCGCGACGGCTACATCGAGCCGAGCGACATCACCGATGCCGCGCAGACCGCTGGGCTCTCCCAGTCCAAGAGCATCAGCGTCGCCAAGGACTGGACGGGCACCCGCCTGGCCGCTCCCAAGCGCTGATCCCCCTGCTGCGCGAAGCCCCCGCCGGTGCCCCGGCGGGGGCTTCCGCGCTTCCCGGCCGTCCGCCCCCGGGCTCGCGCGGGAGCCCGCCGGCCAGGCCGTAGGGTGGGGTTCACCGGTTCGGCCCAGAGGCCGGGCCCCGTCGAAGGGATGCGTACGCGATGGCGATCGAGGTCGGCACCAAGGCCCCCGATTTCGAGCTCAAGGACAACCACGGGCGCACCGTGAAGCTCTCCGACTTCCGCGGCGAGAAGAACGTGGTGCTGCTCTTCTACCCGTTCGCCTTCACCGGCGTGTGCACCGGCGAGCTCTGCGAGCTCCGGGACAACCTGCCGAAGTTCGTCAACGACGACACCCAGCTGCTCGCCGTCTCCAACGACTCCATCCACACCCTGCGCGTCTTCGCCGAGCAGGAGGGCCTGGAGTACCCGCTGCTCTCCGACTTCTGGAAGCACGGCGAGGCGTCCCGCGCCTACGGCGTCTTCGACGAGGACAAGGGCTGCGCCGTCCGGGGCACCTTCATCATCGACAAGGAGGGCGTCGTCCGCTGGACGGTCGTCAACGCCCTGCCGGACGCCCGCGACCTCGACGCCTACGTCAAGGCGCTCGAAACCCTCTGACGCGGCCGCGCGGGACCCGGAATCGGTGGTCCGCACCGACATCCCCCGATTCCCCGGGCGAATCGCCTGTTTCGACTGGGAACCCGTCACTAGGATCCAGTCGTTGATCCGATGCCAACGCACGACCGGGGGCGCTGCCCCTGAAAACCAATGATGGAGGGACTCGTGGGAGTCAGCCTCAGCAAGGGCGGCAACGTCTCGCTGACCAAGGAGGCCCCTGGCCTCACCGCCGTGACCGTCGGTCTGGGCTGGGACGTCCGCACCACGACCGGTACGGACTTCGACCTCGACGCCAGCGCCATCCTGGTGAGCGAGGCCGGCAAGGTGCGCAACGACCAGGACTTCGTCTTCTTCAACAACCTCAAGAGCGCCGACGGTTCCGTCGAGCACACCGGTGACAACCTCACCGGTGAGGGCGAGGGCGACGACGAGCAGGTCAAGGTCAACCTGGCCGGCGTGCCGGCCGACGTGGCCAAGATCGTCTTCCCGGTGTCCATCTACGACGCCGAGAACCGCCAGCAGTCCTTCGGCCAGGTGCGCAACGCGTTCATCCGCGTCGTGAACCAGGCCGGCGGCGCCGAGATCGCGCGGTACGACCTCTCCGAGGACGCCTCGACCGAGACCGCCATGGTCTTCGGCGAGCTGTACCGCCACGGCGCGGAGTGGAAGTTCCGCGCGGTCGGCCAGGGTTACGCCTCGGGCCTGCGCGGCATCGCGCAGGACTTCGGCGTCAACGTCTGAGCCGAACACCTGCAGGGCCGTCCGGGTCCGGGCCGTCACGGCCCGGGACCGGACCCCCCTCGACGCGCGGGGGGGGGGGCGCGCCCGCCGGGGCGCCGCGCGCGGGGCGCGGCGGGGGGGGGAGGAAAAGACAGACCCACACC
>NZ_JBHYKM010000009.1:61947-110104 GCF_042741435.1 Streptomyces sp. NPDC058955
GCGCCCGGCCCCCCCCCCGCCCCCGCGCCCCCCCCCCCCCGGCACGTGCCTCATGGCAGCAGCAACCACCGGGGAGGAACCGAACACCATGGGCGTCACGCTCGCCAAGGGAGGCAACGTCTCCCTCTCCAAGGCCGCACCCAATCTCACCAAGGTCCTCGTCGGCCTCGGCTGGGACGCGCGGTCCACCACCGGAGCCCCCTTCGACCTCGACGCCAGCGCCCTGATGTGCCAGGCGGGCCGGGTCCTCGGCGACGAGTACTTCGTCTTCTACAACCAGCTGCGCAGCCCCGAGGGTTCGGTCGAGCACACCGGTGACAACCTCACCGGCGAGGGCGACGGGGACGACGAGTCGCTCATCGTCGACCTCACCCGTGTGCCGCCCCAGTGCGACAAGATCGTCTTCCCGGTCTCCATCCACGACGCCGACAACCGCGGCCAGACCTTCGGTCAGGTCAGCAACGCCTTCATCCGGGTGGTGAACCAGGCGGACGGGCAGGAACTGGCCCGCTACGACCTCTCCGAGGACGCCTCCACCGAGACCGCGATGATCTTCGGCGAGCTCTACCGCTACAACGGCGAATGGAAGTTCCGCGCGGTCGGCCAGGGGTACGCGTCCGGACTGCGGGGCATCGCTCTAGACTTCGGGGTCAACGTTTCGTAAAGCCGCGTTATCACACAATGGGGTAGGCAGTGCTTCTGAAAACCTTCGGCTGGTCGTTCGCGATCACCGCGCTCGGCCTGGTCGCCGCGGTGCTCTACGGGGGGTGGGAGGCGTTCGGGATCGTCGCGATCCTGTGCATCCTCGAGATCTCGCTCTCCTTCGACAACGCGGTGGTCAACGCCGGCATCCTGAAGAAGATGAATGCCTTCTGGCAGAAGATCTTCCTCACCATCGGCATTCTGATCGCCGTGTTCGGAATGCGACTGGTCTTCCCCGTCGTGATCGTCGCGATCAGTGCCAAGATCGGCCCGATCGACGCGGTCGACCTGGCGTTCAACGAACCGGACCGCTACCAGGAACTGGTCACCGACGCGCACCCGTCGATCGCCGCCTTCGGTGGCATGTTCCTGCTGATGATCTTCCTCGACTTCATCTTCGAGGACCGTGACATCCAGTGGCTGCGCTGGATCGAGCGCCCGCTGGCCAAGCTCGGCAAGGTCGACATGCTGTCGGTCTGCATCGCGCTGATCGTCCTGCTCGTCACCTCGATGACCTTCGCGACCCACGCCCACCAGCACGGCGGCGCCCACGTCGACAAGGCGCAGACGGTCCTCATCTCCGGCATCGCCGGCCTCATCACGTACCTCGTCGTCGGCGGTCTCTCCGGCTTCTTCGAGAACAAGCTGGAGGAGGAAGAGGAGCGCGAGCACGAGGCCGAGGAAGAGGCCAAGCGCAGCGGCAAGAAGGTCTCCGCCGTCCAGCTCGCCGGCAAGGCCGCCTTCTTCATGTTCCTCTACCTGGAGGTCCTCGACGCCTCCTTCTCCTTCGACGGCGTCATCGGCGCCTTCGCCATCACCAACGACATCGTGCTGATGGCGCTCGGCCTCGGCGTCGGCGCCATGTACGTCCGGTCGCTCACGGTCTACCTGGTCAAGCAGGGCACCCTGGACGACTACGTGTACCTGGAGCACGGCGCGCACTACGCCATCGGCGCCCTCGCGGTGCTGCTCCTGATCACCATCCAGTACGAGATCAACGAGGTCATCACCGGCCTCATCGGCGTCGTCCTGATCGCCTGGTCCTTCTGGTCCTCCGTCCGCCGCAACCGCGCGCTGGCGGCGGCCGAGGGCGGCTCCGGCTCCTCGGACGACAAGGCCGAGGTGAGCTCCGGGGTGTGACACCCTGCACCCTGGTGTGCGCCCCGCCACGGGGTGTGACACCGGGGACAATGAGGAACGCTTCCCTGCGGGGCGACCGGCCCGTCCGGTCGCCCCGCAGGCGCGTGACGGCCGGGCAAGGCGACCGATGTGGGGGGTGGGGGCCCGATGGCCTTCTGGGACAACCTGATTCCGGGGCGGACGACGTCCTTCGACACGGGGGTGGGCGCGTCCCACACCATCGACCTGACCAGGCGCCGCCCCTCGGTCTCGCTCGCCAAACAGGGCGGCGCCACCGGCAACCTCCGCGTCAACCTCTCCTGGCGGATGCGGACCTCCGACATCGAGGGCCGCTCCCGGCAGAGCGGCCGGCTGCTGCGCAACCCGGCCCAGTTCTTCAAGCCCGAGGTCGTCCAGGCGCACACCCAGGGCATGGTCAACGTCGACCTCGACCTCGGCTGCCTCTACGAGCTCAAGGACGGCAGCAAGGGCGTCGTCCAGCCGCTGGGCGGCTTCTTCGGCGACCTCAACGCCGCCCCGTACGTGAAGCTCAGCGGCGACGACCGGTTCGGCGCCCCCTCAGGGGAGACGATCTTCGTCAATCTCGACCACAAGGACGAGATCAAGCGGCTGCTCTTCTTCGCGTACATCTACGACCAGACGCCGGCCTTCGACCGGACCCACGCCAAGATCACGCTCTACCCGAGCAACGGCCCCCGGATCGAGATCGAGCTCGACGAGCGCGCCCCGCAGGCCCGCTCCTGCGCCGTCTTCTCCGTGGACAACAGCAAGGACGAGCTGCTGGTCCGGCGCGAGGTGCGGTTCGTCTACGGCTTCCAGGCCGAGCTGGACCGCCTCTACGGCTGGGGCCTCCAGTGGGGTCGCGGCTACAAGTCGAAGACGTGACCGCGTCCCCCGGCGGCTTACCGGCCCCGCCGGCGCCGCCGCCTCCGTCACGGACGCTGGAACTGCGGCCCCATCGGCGGCATCCGGAACTCCTGGACGGGCTCCGGGCCGCCCCCGGCGGGCACCGGCTGCGGATAGCCGTACGCGGGCCCCGGGCCCGGCACCGGGGCCTGCGGGTAGCCGTAGGCGGGCGCCCGGTCGGGCATCGGCGGCACGGGCGGCGACGGCGGCCTCGGGGTGTGGACGACGGTCGCGTCGGGGTCCGCGTGCGGCGCGGAGCCCGTACCCGCCTCGCCGGCGTCGACGGGCGCGGTCTCGGCGGCCGGGTCCGCGGGGGCCCCGGCGGCCGTCTCGGCGCCCGCGGGCGCCCCGTCGGGCGCCTCGTCGACCGAGATGCCGAAGTCCGTCGCCAGGCCCACCAGGCCGGTCGGATAGCCCTGCCCGACCGCGCGGAACTTCCACCCCTCGCCCCGGCGGTACAGCTCGCCGCAGATGACCGCGGTCTCCTCGCCGGTCTCCGCCGTCACGTCGAAGAGCGCCAGCGGCTCCCGCCCGTCCCCGGCCGCGGCGTCGTACAGGGCGATCCGCAGGTCCGTCACCGCGCGGAAGGTGCCGCCGTCCGAGGACGCGGCGAGCACCACCCGGTCGATGGACGGGTCGAGCGCGCCGAGATCGGCCTCGACCGTGTCCGTCAGCACCTCCGCGACCCGCTTCTTCGGCAGCCGCCGCACCAGCCCCGAGGGGTGGCGCGGCTGGTTGTAGAAGACGAAGTCCTCGTCGGAGCGGACGCGCCCGTCGGGCCCGAGGACCAGGGCCGAGGCGTCCACGTCGGGGACCCCGGGGCCCGGGGTCCAGCGGAGCACGGCCCGTACGGCCGCGGTGTCGAGAGGGACGTTGGAGCCCTTCAGCATCGCGTGCGTCATGACGGCCATCCTGCCCTCCTGCCCGACCGCGGGACAACGCGGGGGCACCGGGGGAAGCGGAGCGGCGTCGTACACCTGACGGAATCGGAGCGGTGGCCGGAGGAGGGGAGAGGGGCCGACGGGGACGAGTTACCTGGATTTCATGCGGAGTGGGAACTACGGACACCCGCACCTACGTACTATTACCGGCCACATGTCGTCAGGGCCCAGGCAAGCAGACGGGGGACTTACATGCGTCATTTCGGGCACATCCCCTCCGCGGTACGGAGCGGGTTGTTCCACCGCGAGCCGGCGGAGTTCACCGCCGACTCGCCCGCCCGCACGCTCGCGGTCGCCCTCGGCGCCACCCTCTACAGCCCGGCCACCCGGCCCCGGCTCGCCGACGACATCCGCAAACAGGCCGCCCGCGGCGTCGTCTCCATGGTCCTCTGCCTGGAGGACTCCATCAGCGACGCCGACGTCGAGGCCGGCGAGGCCAACCTCGTCCACCAGTTCCGCGACCTCGCCGACGGCCGCGCCGACGGCCCCGACGTCCCGCTCCTCTTCATCCGGGTCCGCGAACCGCGCCAGATCACCGACCTCGTCACCCGCCTCGGCGACACCGTCGGCCTGCTGTCCGGATTCGTACTCCCCAAGTTCACCGAGACCCGCGGCAGCGCCTTCCTCGACGCCCTCACCCGGGCCGAGCGCACCGCCGGACGCCGGCTCTACGCCATGCCCGTCCTGGAGTCCCCAGAACTCCTCCACCTGGAGACCCGGGCCGAGACCCTCGCCGGCATCGCCTCCGTCACCGACAAGTACCGCGACCGCGTCCTCGCCCTCCGCCTCGGCGTCACCGACTTCTGCTCCGCCTACGGACTCCGCCGCTCGCCCGACATGACCGCGTACGACGTCAAGGTCGTCGCCCACGTCATCGCCGACGTCGTCAACGTCCTCGGCCGAGCAGACGGCACCGGCTTCACCATCACCGGCCCCGTCTGGGAGTACTTCCGCCCCGGCGAGCGCATCTTCAAGCCCCAGCTGCGCCGCAGCCCCTTCCTGGAGGGCCGCGCCGAGGACCTGCGCACCGCCCTCATCGAACACGACATGGACGGCCTGCTCCGCGAGATCGAGCTCGACCGCGCCAACGGCCTCCTCGGCAAGACCTGCATCCACCCCACCCACGTGCTGCCCGTCCACGCCCTGTCCGTGGTCAGCCACGAGGAGTGGAGCGACGCCCAGGACATCCTCCGGCCCGAACAGGACGGCGGCGGAGTGCTCCGCTCCGCCTACACCAACAAGATGAACGAAGTGAAACCGCACCGCGCCTGGGCCGAGCGCACCCTCGTCCGCGCCGAGGTCTTCGGCGTCGCCCGCGAGGACGTCGGTTTCGTGGAACTGCTCACCGCCGGCCTCGCCGGCTGACGAAAGGACTGCGGCGACGTGGTGTGGACCGGAACATGGGTCGCGGAGCGGCTCGGCGTCGAGCTGGCCGGCGACGAGGAGCTGACCGCCCTCCTGGGCCTCGCCCTGCGCCGCAACCCCAAGCGGGCCCACCTGCTCGTCTCCAGCGTGCTCGGCAAACACGTGCCGCAGCACCCCTCCGTCGTCTACGGCTCCGGCCTCGGCCTCGGCCTGCGCGTCCGCGAGCTCCTCGGCCCCGACGAGGCCGCACGGGCCGTCGTCCTCGGCTACGCCGAGACCGCCACCGCCCTCGGCCACGCCGTCGCCGACGGCCTCGGCACCGCCCCCTACCTCCACTCCACCCGCCGCCCCGTCACCGGCGTCACCACCGCGGGCGGCTTCGAGGAGTCCCACTCGCACGCCACCTCCCACCTGCTGCTCCCGGAGGACCCGGAGCTGCTGGCGGGCAAGGGACCGCTGGTCCTCGTCGACGACGAGTTCTCCACCGGCAACACCGTCCTCAACACCATCCGCGGCCTCCACGAGCGCTACCCCCGCGACCGGTACGTCGTCGTCGCCCTGGTCGACATGCGCGGCCCCGCCGACCGCGACCGCCTCGCCGCCTTCGCCGAGGAGATCGGCGCCCGCGTCGACCTCGTCAGCCTCGCCGCCGGCACCGTCGGCCTCCCCGCCGGCGTCCTGGAGAAGGGCCAGGAACTCGTCGCCCGGCACGAGCCCGCGCCCGGCACGGTCCCCGCCCCGCGCTCCCGCGGCGGCTTCGCCGCCGTCGCCACCCCCGTCCGCGTCGACCTCGACTGGCCCGCGGACCTCCCCGACGGCGGCCGGCACGGCTTCACCCCCGCCCACCGCGCCCGCCTGGAGGCGGCCCTGCCGGCGATGACGGCGGCCCTCACCGAGGCGCTGGACGTGAGCGCGGACGACACCCCCGGCGGCGAGGCCCCCCGCGTCCTCGTCCTCGGCTTCGAGGAGCTGATGTACGCGCCGCTGCGGCTCGCCGGCGCCCTGGAGGACGCCGGCCTCGACGTCCGCTACTCCACCACCACCCGCTCACCCGTCCTCGCCGTCGACGACCCCGGCTACGCCATCCGCACCCGGCTCGTCTTCCCCGCCCACGACGACCCCGCCGACGGCCCCGGCGAGCGCTACGCCTACAACGTCGCGGGCGGCGGCTACGACGCCGTCGTCGCCGTCGTCGACTCCACCGCCGACACCCCCGAGCTGCACGCCCCCGAGGGCCTGCTGGCCCAGCTCGCCGCCCACATCCCGCACGTCGTCCTGGCCGTCGTCCCTTCGTACGCACCGCAACCGCGGGCGGCCGTCGAACCGGTCGCCGCCACCGAATCCGAAGCGATCGGATCCGAAGCTCCCGAAAGGAGCTCCATGCTGCCCGAGCCCCTCCGCGGCCCCGCCTTCTCCTCGTACGCCCCCGAGGAGGTCGGCTGGCTGCTCCAGGACCTCTCGGACGTCGAGCTGGAGGCGCCCACCGAGGAACGCGAGGAAGCCATCCAGCGCGGCGGCGCCCACTACGCCGAGTCGCTGCCCGTCGAGTACCAGCCCAGCGCCCGCTACCAGGAACTCTTCCACGCCGCCCTGGAGACCTCCGCCGCCCGCATCGCCCACGCCGTCGGCACCGTCACCGAGACCGTCCTCGCCGAGAAGTCCGGCCGCCCGGTCCTCGTCTCCCTCGCCCGCGCCGGCACCCCCGTCGGCGTCCTCATGCGCCGCTGGGCGCACCACCGCCACGGCCTCGACCTGCCCCACTACGCCGTCTCCATCGTCCGCGGCCGCGGCATCGACGCCAACGCCCTGCGCTGGCTCGCCGCCCACCACGACCCGGCCGACGTCGTCTTCGTCGACGGCTGGACCGGCAAGGGCGCCATCACCCGCGAACTCGCCGCCGCCCTGCGGGAGTCCGAGGAGTTCGCCGGCTTCGACCCGGAGATCGCCGTCCTCGCCGACCCCGGCTCCTGCGTCCGCACCTACGGCACCCGCGAGGACTTCCTCATCCCCTCCGCCTGCCTCAACTCCACCGTCTCCGGCCTGATATCGCGCACCGTGCTCCGCTCCGACCTGGTCGGCGCGGCCGACTTCCACGGCGCCAAGTTCTACCGCGACCTGGCCGCCGTCGACGTCTCGAACGCCTTCCTCGACGCCGTCGAGGCCCGCTTCGACGAGGTCGCCGACACCGTCGACACCGACGTCAAGGACCTCCTCGCCGCCGACCGCACCCCCACCTGGGAGGGCTGGGCGGCCGTCGAGCGGATCAGCGAGGAGTACGGCATCCACGACGTCAACCTCGTCAAGCCCGGCGTCGGCGAGACCACCCGCGTCCTCCTCCGGCGCGTCCCCTGGAAGATCCTCGCGCAGCGCGGCGCCGGCGCCGACCTGGCCCACGTGCGCCTCCTCGCCGAACAGCGCGGCGTCCCCGTGGAGGAGGTCGACGACCTCCCGTACACCTGCGTCGGCCTGATCCACCCCCAGTACACCAGGGGTGCGACAGGCGCCGACGGCAAGGCGGTGGTGTCCCGATGAGCACGCCCTCGACCACCACGCTGGTCGCCAGCGACCTCGACCGCACCCTCATCTACTCGACCGCGGCCCTCGCCCTCGGCATGCCCGACGCCCAGGCACCCCGGCTGCTGTGCGTCGAGGTCCACGAGTCCAAGCCGCTCTCGTACATGACGGAGGAGGCCGCCGAACTCCTCGCGCGGCTCACCGCCGAGGCCGTCTTCGTGCCCACCACCACCCGCACGCGCAAGCAGTACCAGCGCATCCAACTCCCGGGCAGCACACCGAAGTACGCCATCTGCGCCAACGGCGGTCACATCCTCGTCGACGGCGTCACCGACGCCGACTGGCACGCCTCCGTCGTCCGCAGGCTCGCCGAGGAGTGCGCCCCGCTCTCCGAGATCCGCGCCTACCTCACCGCGACCACGGACCTCTCCTGGGTGCGCAAGCACCGGGTCGCCGAGGACCTCTTCGCCTACCTGGTCGTCGAGCGGGAACGGCTCCCGGAGGACTGGCTGGACCGCTTCGGCGCCTGGGCCGGCGACCGCGGCTGGACGGTCTCGCTCCAGGGCCGCAAGGTGTACGCCGTGCCGAAGCCGCTGACGAAGAGCGCCGCCGTCCGCGAGGTGGCCCGGCGCACCGGCGCCGCGCTCACCCTCGCCGCAGGCGACTCGCTCCTCGACGCCGACCTGCTGCTCGCCGCGGACCGCGCCTGGCGCCCGGGCCACGGCGAACTCGCCGACTCCGACTGGACCGCCCCCCACCTCGACGTCCTCGCGGAGCGGGGCGTCGCGGCGGGCGAGGAGATCCTCCGCCGCTTCAGGGCAGCGGCCCTGTCCTGAGGGTCAGCCGCAGCAGCCCCCGCCGCAGCAGCCACCACCGCCGGCGGGGGCCGCGGGACCACCCGTGGCCGTCCCGCCGACGGCGACGGCCGACAGCAGCTTCACGGTGTCGTCGTGCCCGACGGGGCACGAGGCGGGCGCCGAGGACTCGGCCATCGGCCGGCTCAGCTCGAAGGTGTCACCACAGGTGCGGCAGCGGTATTCGTAACGAGGCATGGGCCTAGGCTAATGGGCCCACGCGCGATGGCCAGGGGCCCCTTCAGGGTGGCCAGTGGGCCCATGAACGGTGGTCGGTGGGCCCCCGCGCCGTGGTCAGTGCGCCCCCGCGCCGCGCTCCTCGCGGATGGCGGCGACGACGCGGGCGGCCTCGGCCCGTACGGCCTCCAGCTCCATCAGGAAGTGCCAGTAGTCGGGGTGGCGCCCTTCGAGCCCCTCCACGGCCCGCTCGATCCGCGCCACGGCCTGGTCGAGCGGCCCGGCGTGCCGCGGATCGGGCCGGCTGCGGCCCTCCATGGCGAGCCGCTGCGCGTCCCGCACCGCGAACCTCGCCCGGTCCGTCTCCGCCTTCGGGTCCTTGGCGACCGCGTCGAGTCGCCGCAGCCGGTCACCGGCCGCGGACACGGCCTCCCCGGTGGTGTCGAGCAGCGCCCGTACGGTCGACAGCAGCGCGGTCGCGTCCGGCCACCGCTGCTCGCCCCGGGCGGCGGCGGCCTCCGCGAGCCGCTCCTCGGCCTGCCGTACGGCTCCGGCGGCCTGCTCCGGCACATGCTGGAGGTCCTGCCAGCAGGCGGCGGAGTACCGCCGGCGCAGCTCGGAGAGGACCGGCTCGACGGCCTCCGCGCGGGTCGTCAGCGCCTCGGCCCGGGTCCGCAGCGACACCAGCCGCTTGTCGATCTCCGCGGCCCGCTCCGGCAGCCGCTCCGCCTCGGCCCGCACCGCCTCGGCGTCCCGCAGCACCCGGTCGGCCCGCTCCAGCGTCTCGGCGACCCCGTGCCGCCCCGCCCCCTCGTTCAGCCGGGTCAGCTCGGGCCCGAGCGCCGCGAGCCGCGCGGCCAGGTCGTCCGCCCGCAGCCCCTTCCCGCGTACGGAGTCGAGCGCCTCGCTCGCCCCGCGCAGCGCCTGCCGGGCCCGCTCCACGGCGGGCGCGAGCCGTGCCAGCTGGGTCTCGGCCCGCCCGAGCAGCGGCGCCAGCCCGCTCTCGAACCGGTCCAGCTCCCCCTTGACCCGCTCCAGCTCCTCCCGGGCGCGCACCAGCTCGCCCCGGGCCCGCTGGGCGGTCCCGGCGTCTAGCTCGTCCCGATCGAGATCGTGCGCGTCGACCGCGGAGATGTACGCGTGCGACACCTCGTCGATCCGCCGCCCCAGCGCCTCGAACTGCTCGACGACCCGCTGGGCCTCGGGGGACCCGTCGACGGCGGTGATCGTCTCTATGGTGATCCGCAGCCCCCGCTGGGCGGTGTCCAGCTCGTAGAACGCCGCGGCAGCCGCGTCCTTCGCCGCCTGCGCCTCGGCCCGCTGCCCCTCCTGACGCCCCCCGCCGAACCACCGCCGACCGCCCCCACCGGCGAACGACTGCGGCAACAGCGCGCCGACGAGCACCGGCAACACCAGCACGAGCCCCACCACCGACCCGCCCCTGGACGCCGCCCCACCCCTCACATCGCTCGCCACGTCCCTCTCCCGCGCTGTCTCCGAAGTGCCCGGCCGTCCGGACGCCCATTCTCCCACCCCCTGAGGACGAACACACGACCCGATCAGTTCGCGCCCCACCCCCCTCGCATACGCGTTTGCGATCCGCCCAGCCCCTCCGTGTAGGCTGTTGCCTTCTCCCAAGGGTGCGTAGCTCAGGGGTAGAGCGCTGCTCTTACAAAGCAGATGTCGGCGGTTCGAAACCGTCCGCGCCCACCAGCACGAAGGCCCCCAGTCGATCACGGCTGGGGGCCTTCGTCGTCGATGGCTGAGCTGGAGGGAGGGGGGACGGTGGAGGGTGTCTTCGATGTGGCCGGGAGGCCGCCGGAGGGGTGGATGCATGCCGTGTTTCATGGCGGGCCGTACGGGGAGGACGTGGGGCGTTGTATACCGGGTCCCGCGCCGGCGACCATGGCGGTGCCGGTGGAGGGGGGCGGTGTGTATGTGTACCGCTTGTGGGCGGTGGGGGTGTGGTCGGGGTCGGGTGATCCGATCGCCGTCTACAACCCCGACGGTCCCCCGATTCCTCCGCCGGTGCTGACCGCGCAGGAGAAGCGGTGGATCGAGGAGGGGCGGCGGCGGGACGGGCTCGCGCCGGTCGGGCTCGTGGCGGTGCCGGACGACGGGAGGGTGGTGCGCGACCCTGACGCGCCCGCCGTCGAGGGGATGCTTGCCGCGCTGGGGGAGAGGCAGTATCTGCTGCTCCAGCGGCTGGCCGAGTGCGGTGAGGGTGACTGCCACGTGCTGGTTCTGCTTGCCGAGGACGGCACTTATGAGGTGGAACGCCGATCGGGTGCGGTCGGTGGGGGGCATCGGGCGCGAATGGTTCGGCTGGCGGAGGTTTGTGGGGTTGTCGTTGGCTGGGCCTTCGGTTCGTGTGCGTGACATTCCGCGGTCGGTTCGAGGGGGCGTCGCGTGCCGTTTTCGGGGGCTCGGGTGGTGAGTTGACGTGGGGGGTGGGGGGTCGGTGTACTGCGGGGATGGTTGAGGTGGGGGATGCGCCCGAAGTCGGCGTGGGCGCGGGGGACATGACGGCGCAGCGGTACGTCGAGCAGCGGCTGGCGCAGTATCAGGAGTGGTACGACGTCAAGGCGACGCGGATGAAGGCGATGCATCTGCGCATGCGGACCGTCTCCGTCGTCGGCGGGGCGCTGGTGCCGGTGTTCGTGAATCTGGATGCCGGGTTCGCGCGGGTGACCGCGACCGTGCTGAGTGTGGTCGTCGTTGCCGCCGTGTCGCTGGAGAGCGTCTACCGGTACCGGGAGCAGTGGAAGAACTACCGGTCCACCGAGCAGTTGCTCGGGCACGAGCGGATCTACTTCGAGGCGCGGGTCGGACCGTATCGGGAGCTGTCGAAGCGGGAGGCGTTCGGGCTGCTGGTCGCTCGGGTCGAGAAGGCCATCGCCAACGAGAACGCCGCCACGTTGAACGTGATGACGCTCGGTGGGCAGGTCGGTGCCGATCTCCAGGGGAGCGCGGGGCAGCCGAAGCCGGCCGGGGGCGAGGCGAGCGGGGTGCCCGCGGCCCGGGAGGCGTGAGTCACGCGTCGAAGTCGTACTCCAGGATGTAGGACGACGCGTCCAGGGTCATCTCGTTGAGCTCGACCGGCCTGCCCGGCTCCGTGAACGCCGTGCGGCCGATCAGGACCACCGGGGTGCCCGGGGGGAGGGTCAGGCGGCCGGACTCGTCGGCCGTCGGCATCCGGCAGCGGAGCTCCTCGCGGAAGCGCACCGGGCGGTGGCCCAGTTCGGCGAGGCGGGCGTACGTGCCGCCCGGGCCCGTGTCCGGGTGGGTGATGGCGGTGCCGCGGACCAGGTCGGCGGCGAGGTACGAGACGGAGAGCAGGACCGGCCGGCCGTCGAGGACGAAGCGGCGGCTGCGGACGCACACCGGGTCGTGCGGCGCCAGGTTCAGGGCGTGCGCGATCCGGGGCCCCGCCTCCTCCTCCGCCACGGTCACCTGGTCCACGACGAGGGCCCGGTCCTCGATCTCCGCCGCCCAGACCGAGCGGCCGCCGCCCCAGCCCTCGCCGGCGAGGCGCGGGACGCCGCGGCGGCGCAGCGGGCGGAAGGCCCGGACGAAGACGCCGGCGCCCTTGCGGGCCTCCGTGAGGCCCTCCCCGCGGAGCACCGCGAGCGCCTGGCGGGCGGTCATCCGGGCCACCTCGTAGGTGGACATGAGGTCGTTCTCGCCGGGGAGCCGGTCGCCCGGCGCGAAGTCGCCGGACTGGATCGCCGACCTCAACTCGTCGGCGATGCGCTGGTACTTGGGCCGACGGGTGCCCTCCTGGTCAGTCACGGGTGGACCACTCCCTTCGTCTGCGGGACACCCTAAGGGGCTCCCCGCGGCCAGGGTGCACACGTGTGCGCCGTCCCGCCCTCGCGATCCATCCATCGGGGGACATCTCTAGAGATACGTTGACAGGGCGGGGTCTCCGCGTTTCCCTGGGTGTCCCCATGCAGCATGCGGAACGGGACGGAGGCGTTGCGTGCAGCCAGTGCCCGAGGTCGGCGACCTCGTCCGCGACACCGCCACGGGGCGGGTCGGATTCTTCGTGCGGAGCGCCTCCGGGCGCTTCCTCATCCGCGCCGTCCACGGCGGGGACGAGTGGGAGGCCGAGCCCGGCGACGTCCAGCTCGCCACACCCCTGCGCGAGCTCCGCGCCCGCGCCGCCGAGATCAACGCGCGCAGTCGGCGCGGGCTGAGCTGAGCCGGGCCGAGCCGAGCTGATGTACCTGCCTGGGCTGAGCTGAGCTGGGTTGGGCCGAGCCGAGCTGATGTATCTGCCTGGGCTGAGCTGAGCTGGGTTGGGCCGAGCCGAGCTGATGTATCTGCCTGGGCTGAGCTGAGCTGGGTTGGGCCGAGCCGAGCTGATGTATCTGCCTGGGCTGAGCTGAGCTGGGTTGGGCCGAGTGCCGGGGCCGTTGCGACGCCGGTGGCGGCGGCGTTCCGGCGTTGTCAGTGGCCGGGGTCACACTGGAGGCATGTGCCGCAGCATCAAGACACTCCGCCCGCCCGTCCTGCCGCATGAGGCGACCCAGGACGACATCCACGCCGCCGCGCTCCAGTACGTCCGCAAGGTCTCCGGCTTCCGCGCTCCCGCCGCGCACAACCGGGAGGTCTTCGACCGGGCCGTCGAGGAGATCGCCGACGCCACCGCCCGGCTCCTCGCCACCCTGGAGGTGAGAGGAGCGCACCAGCACTAGGACGTCGCCGGAGCCGCGCCCGGGCGCCGTATGAGGTAGCCGGCCAGTCCGCCCGCCAGCAGCAGCGCCAGGGTCGAGACGC
Organism: Streptomyces sp. NPDC058955; assembly: GCF_042741435.1. Lineage (NCBI taxonomy): Bacteria > Bacillati > Actinomycetota > Actinomycetes > Kitasatosporales > Streptomycetaceae > Streptomyces > Streptomyces sp. NPDC058955. The sequence continues at coordinate 75,329 of NZ_JBHYKM010000009.1, forward strand.
CCGCGCTGAACCAGGTCGCGCCCAGCCACGCGCCGCCCAGCCAGCCGAGCCCGACGCTGTACGAGGCCCAGATGACCGCTGCCAGGGCCGACCAGGGCAGGAACTCCTCGGGGCGCCGCCGCGCCGCGCCCGCGCCCAGGGAGACCACTGAGCGGCCCGCCGGGGCGAAGCGGGCCAGGACCACGATCAGGCCGCCGCCGCGGGCCAGGGCGGTGCCGAGACGTTCCCGCGCCACGGTGAGGCGGCGGGAGCGGGCTATCGCCCGGTCCATGCGCCGGCCGCCGCGGAGCGCCAGCCGGTACGCGAGGAAGTCGCCGAGCATCGAGGCCGCCGCGGCGGTGAGCAGGAGCGGCAGCAGGGAGGGGACGTCCGCGGGCGCCGTGGCCGCGCCGAGGGAGGCGGAGGCGGCCGTGGCGGCGGAGATCACGAGGAAGCCGCTCGGCAGCACGGGCAGAAAGACGTCGAGCAGGATCGACGTCGCCACCACCGGATAGATCCACGGGCCTGCGGTCAGCGACCTCAGCGAGCCCATGCTGTCGAGCAGATTCACAGGGGCAGAGCCTACGCGCCGCTGCCCGGGCCCCCGCCGGGTGGGTGTCGGCGGGGGCCCGGGCGGAGAGCGGAGGGGGATCCGCCGGATCCGCCGGATCCGGTCCTGGTGCCGTCAGGCGGCGACCGGCGTGCCCTGCTTCTCCGTGTCCTGCGCGTTCCGGCCGCCCTGGGAGCCCTTGCGGCCGAAGAGGGCGTCGAGCGCGAGGCCGCCCGGGCCCGTGAAGATCAGGAGGGCGAAGGCCCAGCTGAAGAGGGCCGCGCTCTCGCCGCCGTTCTGCAGCGGGAAGAGGGCCTCCGACTGGTGGGCCCAGAAGTAGGCGTACGCCATCGAGCCCGAGGCTATGAAGGCCGCGCCGCGGGTGCCGAGGCCGACGAGGACGAGGGCGCCGCAGACGAGCTGGATGACCGCCGCGTACCAGCCGGGCCAGGTGCCGGTGGGCACGGTGCCGCCGCCCATGGCGCCGCCGAGGACGCCGAAGAGCGAGGCGGCGCCGTGGCAGGCGAAGAGCAGGCCGACGACGATCCGGAACAGGCCGAGCGCGTACGGCTGCGCCTGATGCAGGCGCTGGGTCAGGGTGCTCATGGTGGGGGACTCCTTCGGCCGGCCCGTCCCGGGAACGGGACGGGCGTGGGGGACTGGTACCGAACGGCCGCCAGGTTAGGCATCCCTGAGTAGTACTTGCAAGTTCAAACATCTTGGGTGTGGGGCGCGCCTGTGGGGAGGGCCGCTCTGGTTCGGACCAGGGTGGCTCAGGTCTGGACCACAGGCGCGTCGATTTCACGCCGTTTTCGCGCGGAGTGCTGACACACCGTCCTTACGGTGTGTCAGGGAGGCTGGTGTCAGCAGCCGTTGAGGACGGACTGGAGCGCGCTCTTCTCCGCCGAGTCGACGCTGAGGCCGTAGTGGTACTTGGTGTGGACCCAGGCGCGGGCGTAGGTGCAGTGGTACGCGGTGCGCGGGGGCAGCCACTCGGCCGGGTCGAGGTCGCTCTTGGCCTGGTTCACGTTGTCGGTGACGGCTATGAGCTGCGGCCGGGTGAGGTCGTTGGCGAACGCCTGGCGCTGGCTGGTGGTCCAGGAGTTGGCGCCCGAGCGCCACGCCTCGGCGAGTGCGACGACGTGGTCGATGTCGAGGTCGGAGGCGACGGTCCAGGTGGCGCCGTCGTACTGCGAGTACCAGCTGCCGCTGATGGAGGCGCAGCTGGAGTCGGTGACGACGTTCGAGCCGTCGCGCTTGAGGACGGTCTCGCGGGTGTTGCAGGTGCCGGACTGGGTGATCCAGTGCGGGAAGAGGTCCCGGCTGTAGCCGGTGAGGGAACCTTCCGCCTTGACCGTGAGGGCGGCGAGGTAGGTGCGGGCGGTCGCGGCGCTGACCGGCGTCGGCATCGCGGCCTGCGCGGACGGCGCGGTGGTGACGAGGCCGGTGAGGGTGAGGGCGGCGGTGGAGGCGAGCACGGCGGCTCGACGCGCGTAGACCTTGCCGACGGGCATGGGGGACTCCCTTGATTCGGTGGGACCTTGGCGGTACGGCCGGTCCCGTGCGGTACCGGGCGGCGCCCGGTCATCGTGGCGGCGCCAGGTTTCGCTGGGGGATGCGCCAGGTAACAGGGTGGCGACATGGACACGTCACATCAAGGGGTGTGACGCGTCCTGACGGAGCGTCGGATTCCGCGGGGCGGGGTCGCGTTCGCGCGGGGCGTGGAGGGGAGTGGCCCGGGTCGGTGGGCCGGCGTGGCCGATCGCGTGGCCCGCGCCGCCGATCGAGTCGGTACGACTCCGAGGGCGGGGGTGTCGCCAGGCGCGGCGCCGCCCGGCGGCCGGGCGTTCCGGATCCGCCCGCGCGTCAGGGCGGCGAGGGCGCTGGTGCGGTTCGCTGCGGCGGGGGCGGGTGGGGCGTCAGGTGGTGGGGTGGGTGCGGCGTCGGACTTGCCTCGGGCCGCTCGGGACGTCCGGGGAGTCCGCACTGCCCGGGGCCGGCGCGGGCGGGAGCGGGCGGGAGTGCGCTGTCATGCCGTCCCTGGGGCCTGCGGGGGCTGCCGCTGGCTCGGTGCCGCGCCGGTTCTCGGTCCTGTCGGGGGCGGTGCGGCGAGGGGGGCGTACCGGCCCTCGGGCCGTGCTCGGCCGCGTACCGCCCTCGTCCCCTCCCCCCCCCGGGCGCGTCAGCGCTGGGTCGTCGTGAGGGTGACCGTGCCGTTCGGGGTGGTGGTGACCTGGAGCGAGGTCAGGTCCTGGAGGTGGAGGTCCGGGGCGAAGGCCGCCGCGCGGGGGCCCACGCCTACGACGCGCATGCCGGCCGCCTTCGCGGCCTGGATGCCGGCTTCGGAGTCCTCGAAGGCCACGCAGTCGGCCGGGTCGACGCCGAGCTCGGCGGCGCCATTCAGGAAGCCCTCGGGGTCCGGCTTGCTCGCGCCGACCTGTTCGGCGGTCACTCGGGTCACCGGCATCCGCAGGCCCGCCGCGCCCATCCGGGCCTGCGCGAGGGCCTCGTCCGCCGAGGTCACCAGGGCGTGCGGGAGCGCGGCGATCGCGTCCATGAAGGCGGGGGCGCCGGCCACGGGCACGACGCCGTCGAGGTCGGCGGTCTCCTCGGCCAGCATCACCGCGTTGTCGGCGTGGTTCTCGGCCATCGGGCGGTCCGGGAGGAGGAGCGCCATCGTGGCGTAGCCCTGGCGGCCGTGCACCACCTTCAGCACCGCGTCGGAGTCCAGCCCCTGGCGGTCCGCCCAGCGGCGCCAACAGCGCTCCACGACGGCGTCCGAGTTGACCAGGGTGCCGTCCATGTCGAGCAGGAGAGCGCGGGCGGTGAGCGTTGCCGGGGTGGCGGCCATGGGGGTCTCCAGGGGGGTGGTGCGGAGAACGAAGCGGTCCCGCCCGCCGGTCAGGGAGTACGGGCGGGGCCACTTTGTTTTTTCACGATACAAAACCCGGGGCGGTCTGCGCCACCCACCCCCCCACCGTGCCCGGGCCGCCCCCGCCGTCAGCGGTAGGAGTTCTTGGTCGCCCGCTCCAGCTTGCGCCGCGTGTCCGGGCCGTACACGCCCTCCGGGTCCTCCAGCTGCCAGAACCGGCTCTGGTACTGGATCAGCGCCGCCCGCAGCCCCTCGTCGAACACCCCGTCGGCGTCGTCCAGGTAGACCCACAGCAGTCGCAGGCGCGTCTGGAGCTCCTCCACCTCCGGGCCCGTGTCCCCGAGGCTCAGCGTCGCGCCCTCGGGCGCGTCCGTCGGGGCGGCGGTCGTCGGGGCCACGGGCGGCGCGGGCGCCGAGGTCGCGGGGCGGGACGGTGCCGTGCCGCCGGTCGCGGTCGGCGCGGCGGTCGTCGTCGGCCGTGCCGTCGGCTCCGCCGACGCGGACGGGGAGGCCGTCGAGGGCGCCGCGCTCGGGGAGGGCGCGTCCGGGGACGGCGTCCGCGACGGGGTGCGGGTCGGCGTCGGGGTCGCGGAGGACGGGGACGGCTCCTCCGAGACGGCGATGTTCAGGGACGCGCTGGTGGTCACCTCGGGGACCATCGCCCGGTCCTCGGGCTCCTCGCCGCCGAGCACCGCCGCGGCCAGCGCGGCCGTGCCGACCACGGCCGCCGCCGCGACACCCGCGACCAGCCCGCCGCGCCGCCTGCGCGACCGCTCGCGCCGCGCCCCGGCCGCCGCGTCGCCGGCCCCGACCCCGCCCAGCAGCAGCGGCATCGTCTCGTGGGCCCCGCCCTCGGAGCCGTACGGCGCGAAGCCGGGGTCGAGGGGGGCGTGGCCGTGGCCGTGGCCGTGAGCGGGGGCGTGGTCGTGACCGTCCGCGTACGGATCCTGCGGAGGGGCGCCGTACGGGGGAGTGCCGTACGAGGAGGTGCCATACGGAGGAGTGCCGCCGTACGAGGAGGCGTCATGCGACGGCGCGTGGAACGCCCCCGCCGCGTCCGCCCGTATCGCCATCAGCTGGGCCGTCGGCGGATCACCCGCCTCGTCCGCCGCCGCGCTCCCCGCCCGGCCCGGTGCCCCGCCCTCCGCCGCAGCCCCCTCCTGCGCGTCGAGCGTCACGTACGGCCTGATGCGGAGCGGGTCGAAGTCCTCGGCCGCCGCCATCTCCGCGCGGGCGCAGGCGCAACCCGGTCTCTGACCACCGCATTCAGGACATGCCTGTCCGGTCATGATCTGTCCCCTCCCCGATACAACTGGGGGTGATTATGCAGGCCACCCCCTGCCGCCGGGTGAACACCTGTGCCCCTCCGCAGGCCATATCCGGACATTCGTCCCAGGATGGAGAACACGCCCGGCAGAGACGCGCAGGGAGACGCCCATGGCCCAGGAGACCAGCCCGCCGCGACCCGACGGGACGCCGGAGCCCGCACCGGCGCCGGGCGAGGGACAGAGCCGCCGCACGATCCTCGTCGCGATCGGCGCACTGCTCCTCGGCATGCTGCTCGCCGCCCTCGACCAGACCATCGTCTCCACCGCCCTCCCCACGATCGTCAGCGAACTCGGCGGCATGGAGCACCTCTCCTGGGTCGTCACCGCCTACATGCTCGCCTCCACGGCCGCCACGCCCCTGTGGGGCAAGCTGGGCGACCAGTACGGACGGAAGAAGCTCTTCCAGGGCGCGATCGTCCTCTTCCTCATCGGCTCCGCCCTCTGCGGCATCGCCCAGAACATGCCCCAGCTCATCGCCTTCCGAGCCGTCCAGGGCCTCGGCGGCGGCGGGCTCATGGTGCTGTCGATGGCCATCGTCGGGGACCTCGTACCGCCCCGGGAACGCGGCAAGTACCAGGGACTCTTCGGCGCCGTCTTCGGCGCCACCAGCGTCCTCGGCCCGCTGCTCGGCGGGTTCTTCACCGAACAGCTCTCCTGGCGCTGGGTCTTCTACATCAACCTCCCCATCGGCGTCGTCGCCCTCTTCGTCATCGCCGCCGTCCTGCACATCCCGGCCCGCTCCACCCGCCACACCATCGACTACCTCGGCACCTTCCTCATCGCCTCCGTCGCCACCTGCCTGGTCCTGGTCGCCTCCCTCGGCGGCACCACCTGGGCGTGGGGATCGCCGCAGATCATCGGGCTCGCGCTGCTCGGCGCCGTCCTGCTCGTCTGCTTCGTCGCCGTCGAACGGCGGGCCGCCGAGCCCGTCCTCCCGCTCAAGCTCTTCCGGATCCGCACCTTCACCCTGGTCTCGGTCATCAGCTTCGTCATCGGCTTCGCCATGTTCGGCGCGATGACCTACCTGCCGACCTTCCTCCAGGTCGTCCAGGGCGTCAGCCCCACCATGTCCGGCGTCCACATGCTGCCGATGGTCGTCGGCATGCTGCTCACCTCCACCGCCTCCGGCCAGATCGTGTCGAGGACCGGCCGCTGGAAGGTCTTCCCGATCGCCGGCACCGCCGTCACCGCGCTCGGCCTGCTGCTCCTCAACGAGCTGACCGAGACGACCCCCACCTGGCAGATGAGCCTGTACTTCTTCGTCTTCGGCGCCGGACTCGGCCTGGTCATGCAGGTGCTCGTCCTCGTCGTGCAGAACGCCGTCGGATACGAGGACCTGGGCGTCGCCACCTCCGGAGCGACCTTCTTCCGCTCCATCGGCGCCTCCTTCGGCGTCGCCGTCTTCGGCACGATCTTCACCAACCGGCTCACCCACAAGCTGGAGGACGTCTTCGCCCGGGCCGCCGAGGCCGGTACGCCGCTCCCGCCGGGCACCGGCGCCGGCCAGGTCGCCGCCGACCCGCGCGCCATCGCCCAGCTCCCGCCCGAACTGCGCCCCGAGGTCCTGCACGCGTACGCCACCTCCATCACGGACGTCTTCCTGTACGCGGCGCCGGTCGTCCTCGTCGCCTTCGGCGTCGCCTGGTTCCTCAAGGAGGACCCGCTCCGCGCCTCCGTCACCGCACCCGACACCAGCCAGACCCTCGCCTCCAACCCGGTCGAGCGCACCTCTTACGAGGAGGCCGCCCGCGCCCTGTCGGTGCTCGGCTCCCGCGAGGGCCGCAAGGAGATCTACGAGAAGATCACCGCCCGCGCCGGGCTCGACCTGCGCCCCGCGTCCAGCTGGCTGCTGCTGCGGATCCGCCGGCACGGCGGCGTCGAACCCGCCCGGCTCGCCGAGACCGTCCCCGTGCCGCTCCGGGTGATCACCGAGGCGGCCCGGGAGGTGGAGGAGCGGCGGCTGGCCCGCCGCGAGGGGCTCCGGCTGGTCCTCACCGAGGACGGCGCCGCGACCGCCGCCCGCCTCGCCGCGGCCCGCGAGGAGTCCCTCGCCGCACTCCTCGGCGACTGGTGGGGGCCCGACCGGCCCACCGACCTCGTCCAGCTCGTCGAGCAGCTCAACGCCGAACTCTGCGGCTCCGACGCGGAGCACCCCCGCGCCCCCGAACCGCCCCGCGACCACCGGGCCTGACGGCGCCGGAGCGCCGGAGCGAGGACAAATCGGCACGGGGGAAACCGGGATGACGGGGGATCAGCGCCGGTCGGTACCCTGTCCTGCCGAAGATCGACTTCAGTCGCAGTCACCGTCACAGGGGGATGGACAGGATGAGCAGCCACGAGCCGGGCCAGGGCTGGCCACCGCCGCCGCAGGGACAGCCGCAGGCCGGACCGGCGTACGGGACCTACGGCGCCCCGCCGCCGCCGAGCACCCCGCCGGCCCGGACGCCGTCGAACAGGGGCGCCTGGATCGGCGCGGCGGCGACCCTGGTGGCCGCCGTGATCGGCGTCGTCGGCACGTTCCTGGTGAACCAGGACGACGACGACCCGAAGGCCGCACCGGCTCCGGCACCCACGACGACCTCGGCCCCCGCTCCGACGGCGGACGACAAGCCGACCACGGACGCGTCGGTCGCCCCGGCGACGGACCCGGCCGCGGACACCGCCACGCCCGCCGCCCAGGAGACGACGGCGTCCGCCACCCCGAGCGGGCCCCCGCCCGGCACCGTGCGGTGGCAGGGGCCGCTGGTCATCACGTACGTGGACGACAAGGACCTCGACGCCGCGCCGCCCGTGGCGTCCGAGATCAACAGCGACAACGACTTCGCGGTCTACCCGTTCGGCGACCACATGCTGCGGCCCGACAACGGCGCCAAGGCCCTCGTCTGGGACGGCCCCCAGGCCCCGTCGCACACCGACTGCGCGGGCGTCGTCGACACCCTCGGCACCTCGAACGACATCCGCCTGAAGACCGGCCTGAACGTCTGCGGCCGCACCGGCGACGGCCGGCTCGTCCGGCTGACCGTCAAGAAGCTCGACGGCCTCGCCAGCGAGACCAACGCCACCTTCGACGTCGTCGTCTGGAACGGCTGACCCCGGCCGGGGCCCTACAGCTCCTTGCCGTACCAGATCTCCATGTACGGCCCCGAGCAGTACGCCGGGATCTCCCCGTACCCGTGCCGCACGTACAGCGCCCGCGCCTCGACCAGGTCGAGCCGGGTGTTGAGCACGGTCCGGCGGGCGCCGAGCGCGCGGGCGGCCTGCTCCAGGCCGTCCATCAGCAGGTCGGCGCCGCCGCGGCCGCGGAAGGCGGGGCGGACGAACACCCGGGTCAGCTCGGCCCGTTCGGCGTCGAGCAGCACGATGCCGCCGCACGCGGCGGCCTCCCCCTCGTACCGCCCGACCAGGAACTCCCCGGCGGGCGGCGCGAGCAGCTCCAGACCCTCGTCGATCATGTCGTCGTCGTACTCGTCCTCACCGATCACCCGCCCGAAGTAGCGGCCCGCGACATCGCCGTAGTAGTCGCAGCGCAGGGCGGTGGCGTCCGGGCTGTCGACGCGCTCGGGAGAGAAGATCCAGGTCATGCGGGCCATTCTGCGGCCCGCACGCCCGGGCGTGCCGCCGAATTACTTCGGCGCCGCCTGCTGCACGACCTCGAACGACCACAGCGTGGAACCGGACGCGGCCGGCTTCGGCCGCTCACCGCCCTCACCGCCCGCGGTGCCCTGGTGAGCGGCCTTCATGGAACCGCTCATCCACTTCTGGAAGTCCTCCTCGCTGCGCCACCGGGTGTACACCAGATACTGATCGGTGCCCTCCAGCGGCCGCAGCAGCTCGAACCACTCGAACCCGTCGGACCCCTCCACGGCCCCGGCCCGCGAGGCGAACCGCTGCTCCAGCACCTCCCGCTGCTCGACGGGCACGGTCAGGACGTTGATCTTTACCACACTAGGCACATGACACCTCTCAGGAAGCACAGGCCGGGCGCTGCGCCGAGCCTTGATCACGTACGTGCAGTCTCGTACATCCGCCAGTCAAAGCGGCGTGAGGACGACTCGCAGGCGTCGCCCGTGGCGCAGCGCGAACGGTGTGCCTCTCTGATCGCGTCGAAGGGGTGGAGCGACGCGGGCCACTTCGAGGACGTGGGCAAGTCGGGGTGGGACCCGAGCATCCACCGCCCGGGGTTCGAGGAGATGATGTCGGCCGTGCGCGGCGGGCACGTGGACGCGGTGGTCGTCTTCTCGCTGTCCCGCCTGACGCGTCGGGGCGCGCTGGAAGCCATGCGGATCATCGAGGAGCTGGAGGCGCACGGCGTCCGGCTGGTGAGTGTCGAGGAGCCGTACCTCGACACGTCCACCCCGGTCGGTGTCGGAATCCTCGCGATCATCGCGGGTCTGGCACAGCAGGAGTCCGACATGAAGTCGGCGTACGTCTCCGCCACCAAGGACACGCTTCGGCGGGCTGGTAGCCATGTCTCCGGCGTCGCTCCGTACGGCTTCACGGCGGAGAGGGCGACCAGCGGCAAGCTGTCGGTCGTCCGGCTCGTCCCGGACCCGGTGGAAGCGCCGTACGTCCGGGACATGGCCAAGTGGGCGGCGGAGGGCGTGTCCGCCTCGCAGATCGCCAAGCGACTCAACGAGGACGGCGTGCCCACGAAGGCGGAGTCTCTGGGGGAGTCGGGGGCCAAGCGCCTCGCCTCACGCCGTGCGCGTGGAGTCTCGGAAGCCGTGGAGCGTCCCGCGTGGGTGTCGTCCACCGTCCTGCGCATCCTGCGGGACCCGCGCCTTGCGGGGTACGCGATCGAGTGGCAAGGACGGGTACAGGCGACCAAGGACGACGACGGCAACCCTGTTCCCGGCAAGACGGGGAAGCGCGTCATCCTGCGTGACGACGAAGGGCAGCCCGTCCAGTCGCACGAAGCGCTCATCCCCACGGAGGAGTGGTGGAAGCTCCAGGACGTGCTGGACGGCCGGACGCAGGTGGTCGTACGAGCGGGCCGACGCGTCCCGACCCTGCTGGCCGGGCACGGGCTGTTGTTCTGCGACGTCTGTGGTTCCGTGATGGTGACCGACCGGCGGGCCGGGAAGCTCTACTACAAGTGCAACCGGGCCGGGGGAGTGGTCCCGGGCCACGGCGGTCTCGTCATCGGTCAGGACGCGGCGGACAGCGAGACGGCGGGGCGGGTGTGGGCCCGTCTCATGGCCATGGACCCTGACGACCCGGAAGACCTCGAATGGCTGGCCGAGGCGTCACGGCGCTTCGCCCGCCAACAGGACACCTCCCAGAGGGACGCGGAACGCGCGGCGGTGCGAACCGAGTTGGAGCACGTTCGGGAGTCCCGCCGTATCCTCCACGTGGACCGGCTGGCCGGCGTCTACGCCGATGAGACCGGTGCGCAGATGTTCAGGGAGTCCATGGCGCGGTTGGCTGCCCACGAGGAGCGGACGGCCGAACGGCTGGCACAACTGGAGGCGACCGGCAGCCGGAGCATCCAGATCCCCGACGAGTGGCCGAGCGTGGGCGGGGATCCCATCGGGGAGGGTTCGCCATGGGCGGCGTGGGACCTGGAGAAGAAGCGGGAGTTCCTGGCGCTCTTCATCGACTCGGTGAGGATCACCAAGTCCGTCGGCAGGGGCCGGAACGCGAACACCCGGGATCGTGTGATCGTGCGCTGGGCCGAGTCGCCGGAACCTGCGGGCGCCTGAGCCTTCTGAGGGGTCTGTACGGTCCGCCGCTGGGGAACCGGGGCCGCGGATCTGGGTTCACATCCGGGGGGGCACCAGCCCAAGACGAGCGTGGAGTTCGGGCGCGCAACCTATCGCTGGGTCCACCACGTCCCCGCTGCCCCGCCGGCTGTGGCCGCCAGGGCGACGAGCCATCCGGGGATGCGTTGCACGGTCACATGCAGGCCGCCGAAGCGGAGTTCGAATGCGGGGGCGGGCTGAAGGCGTGGAGCCGAGTTGTGTGCCATGTGCGTAGTGCACACGACTCGCCAAAGGCGCGCACACCCACCGTGGGCATACCCATGATGGGTATCCCGCTCGAACGACTGGCCGTGGGGGCTGGTGGTGGCTCGTCCCGCCTGACCATGTGCGGTCTGCGTAGCGCGGGCATGGGTCGACGGCTTCTAGGCTGCTGGCCGTAGCGACACTCGCCGACGGAGCTCTATGGGAGCGGCTCGGCCCATTCGTCGATCTTCACGATGCTCATGGAGGGCAGGATATGACCCACGGCTCCGGAGGCTTCGAAGCGGAGGCGGTGCGGGAGCTGGCCGTGTGGTGGTCGGCTCGGGTGGGGGGTGGGGACTTCGTCGTGTCGCCTGTGGGGTTGTGGCTGGCGCTCGGGGTTGTGGCGGCGGGGGCGCGGGGGCGGACCGGGGAGGAGTTGCGGGGGGTGCTCGGGGTCGCGGGGGAGGCGGCGGCGGAGGCCGTGACGTCGGTCGGGGGGCGGCTCGCGGGTGGGGACGGGCTCGCGGTGGCGACCGGGGTGTGGAGCAGGGTGCCGGTGCGGGAGGGGTTTCGGCGGGGGCTGCCCGGGGTGCGGTTCGGGGTGTTTCCCCGGGTGGACTGGCACGAGCTGCCCGACGCGGCCTTCGGGGCCACGGACGACGTGTCCCTCGGGGAGGTTCCGGTGCGCCTGCAGCCCGAACTCGAAGCCTGGGTGCGGGAGTCCACCGGCGGGCGGATCGCGCGGCTGCCGCTCGACCTCGACGGTTCCGAGGAGCTGGTCCTGGTCAACGCGCTCGCCCTCAAGGCCTCCTGGCTGTCCGCCTTCCCGCGCCGTCTCACCCGCGACGAGCCGTTCACCGACGGGAACGGCGCCGTCCGGCCCGTGCCGACCATGCGGCGCCGGATCCCGGCCGGGTGGGTCTGGCACGTGGACGGGACGACCGTGGTCGAGCTGCCCTGTCGTGAGGGGGTGCGGGTGCGGTTCGTCCTCGGTGCCGAAGGTGCCGAAGGTGCCGGGCCCGCCCGGGTGTTGCCCGCCGCCTGGGCGGGGGTCGGGGCGCGCCGGCCGCTCGGGGCCGACGCGGTCGACCTCTTCCTGCCGCGGTTCGCGCTCCGTACGACGGGGGTCGACGTGACGGGGCACCTGGCGGCGCTCGGCGTCCGCCTGGCCCTGCGCCCGGGCGCCGACTTCTCGGGGATCTCGGCCTCCGGCCTCTACGTCTCCAAGGTCGCGCAGTCGGCGCTGATCGAGGTCGCCGAGGAGGGTGTCGAGGCGGCGGCCGTCACCCAGGTGTCGATGCCGCGCAGCGCGGCCCCGCCCCGCCGCGAGGTCGAGCGGCGGGTGGCCTTCGACCGGCCCTTCGGGGTCGTGGTGCTCGACGCCGCCGGCGAGCTGCCGCTCTTCACCGGCTGGCGGTCCGGCGTCACCGTTTGACGGGGTGCGCCGGTGGGCGTAGTCCGGAATTGGGGGGACGCGGAGAGGAGTCCCATCATGCTCGGCGAGCAGATCGGCACGGTTTCGGGAGAGATGACAGGTCTACGGGTGCTGTCCACGGACGGTGGCCACGCCGTCACGGAGGCGTCGTTCTCGGGGACGGGCACGCTTCTCGGTACGACCGTCAGTGACATGGGGACGTACGAGTCGGTGGTCAAGCCCGACGGCACGCTCTTCGGCGAGGGGCAGGGCATCAGCATGACCGCCGGAGGGGAGACGGTCACCTGGCACGGCACGGGTGTCGGCAGGTTCAACGAGGCCGGCGGGGTGAGCTGGCGGGGCTGCCTCTTCTACGAGACCGCCTCCGCCGGGTTCGCCCGCCTCAACGGCATCGCCGCCGTGTTCGAGTTCGACACGGAGGAGAGCGGCAAGGTGTCCGGCTCGCTCTACGAGTGGAAGTAGCGCCGTCCGGCGCGTCAGGCGGCGTCCTGGTCGAGGACGCGGGCCAGGAGCAGGCCGTCGTAGCCCTTGGTGCCGACCGTCTGGAGGGCGGTCGCGTCCAGGCGGGGTTCGTTCGCGATCAGGTCGAACATCGCGCGCGTGCCCGTGATCGCCGGGTCGTCGGGGTGCTCGGTGGCGACCCTGCCGTTCCGCACCACGTTGTCGACGATGATCAGCGTGCCGGGGCGCGAGAGCTTCAGGGCCCACTCGACGTACGCCCGGTTGTTGGCCTTGTCGGCGTCGACGAAGACCAGGTCGAAGGGGCCCGCGCCCTCCTTCGCGAGGAGCGGGAGGGTGTCCAGGGCCGGGCCGGTGCGGACCTCGACGCGGTCGGCGAGGCCGGCCCGGTCGAGGTTGCCGCGGGCCACCTCGGCGTGCCGGGGGTCGTACTCCAGGGTGATCAGGCGGCCGTCGTCGGGCAGGGCGCGGGCGAGCCAGATCGTGCTGTACCCGCCGAGGGTGCCGATCTCCAGGATGCGCCGGGCGCCCTGGGTCCGGGCGAGGAGGTTGAGGAGCTTGCCCTGGTTGGGGGCGACGGCGATCTCGGGGAGTCCGGCGGCCGTGGAGGCGGCGAGGGCGGCGGTGAGCGCCTCGTCGGCGGGGACGAGCAGGTCGGTGACGTAGGCGTCGACGTCGTTCCACTGGGGGTTCGTCATGGGGTCGACGGTACTCGGCGGCGCTTCGCCCGTACGGTGAACACGGCTGCCGCGGCGAGGGCCAGGGTGCCCAGGCCGACCGTCAGCAGCCAGACGGGGACGCCGCCGAGGGTGAGCAGGCGGTTGCGGTAGACCACCTGGCGGTACGGGGTGTCGGCGACGGTGCGCAGGACGTGGTCGTCGTCGATCCGGGACGGGTCGGGGAAGCGCTGTTCCAGGACGGTGAGGTGGGCGGGGGCGCCGCCGGTGAGTGCGGCGACGGGGCCGTCGGGGCGGTCGACGCGGCCGGAGAAGGTGACCTCGGGGCGTTCGCCGCCGATCGCCGCGCGGGGTTCCATGCGGTGGTCGGCGAGGATCGACAGGCCGAGGGTCTGCGGGGAGTCGGCGAGCCGGGAGAGCCGCATGGGGTAGACGAGTTCGGTGGAGGCGAAGGTGATGCGGAGCGGGGTCAGTTCGCCGTAGAGGTGTTCGCCCTGCTTCTCGGGGGCCAGGCGGATGGCGACGTACTCCCACGCGCGGTCGACGTAGGGCCGGAGTTCGGGGGTGAGGCGGTCGGGCAGTTCGAAGCCGTTGGTGCGCAGCCAGGTGCCGAGGGCCTCGGGGTCGGTGGCGGTGAGCCGGGCGACGTCGAAGGGGCCGAGCCGTTCGCGGCCGACGACGCCGACGGAGCCGCCGGGGGCCGCGCCGGCGGCGGCGCCGTCGCCGTAGCCGCCGTCGAAGGGCCAGTCGTTGTCGCGGGGCCAGAAGTAGAAGCGTTCGCGGCGCTCGGGGGCGGCGAGGTCTTCGAGCCGGTCGAAGAGTTCCGGGTCGCCGAGGGTGACGTCCGCGCGGTGCGGCACGGGCATGACCCAGGCGGCCTGGCGGGCGTTGCCGTGGACGCGGAAGCGCATGACGACGGTCTCGGTGCGTCCGTCCCAGCGGACGGCGGATTCCTCGCGGTCGACGCCGATGCGCTCCGACTTGTGGGTGATCATGGCGCCGCAGCCGCAGGCCCAGGCGGGCGCGACGAGCGAGCCGAGCTGGAGCGCGAGCAGCGCGACGAGTGTGGTCAGGATTCTGGCCGTGGTGGTGTGTGTCCCCCGCATGCCCGATCGGACGTGCGGGGGACGGTTGCGGTTCCGGGGTTCAGCGGGCGGCGCGGACGCGGAGTTCCTTGACGCCGTTGAGCCAGGCGGCGCGCAGCCGGCGGGGTTCGCCGGCGAGGGTGAGGTCGGGCAGGACGTCGGCGAGCGCGTCGAAGATCAGCTCGATCTCCTTCACGGCGAGGGCCTTGCCGAGGCAGAAGTGGGGTCCGCCGCCGCCGAAGCCGAGGTGCGGGTTGGGATCGCGGGTGATGTCGAAGGTGTCCGGGTCGTCGAAGACCTCGGGGTCGCGGTTGGCGGAGGAGTAGAAGAGGCCGACCCGGTCGCCCCGTTTGATCTTCTGGCCGCCGAGTTCGGTGTCCTGGGTGGCGGTGCGCTGGAAGGAGACGACGGGGGTGGCCCAGCGGACGATCTCCTCGGCGGTGCCGGCGGGGCGCTCCCGCTTGTAGAGCTCCCACTGGTCGGGGTGGGTGAGGAAGGCGTGCATGCCGTGGCTGATCGCGTTGCGGGTGGTTTCGTTGCCGGCGACGGCGAGCAGCAGGACGAAGAAGCCGAACTCGTCGGAGGAGAGGTTGCCTTGGCCCTCGGCGGCGACGAGCTGGGACACGATGTCCTTCGCGGGGCACTCCTTGCGGGCGGCGGCCATGTTCATCGCGTAGGCGATGATCTCCATGGCGGCCTCGACGCCGATCTCCTCGGTGATGGCGTACTCGGGGTCGTCGTACGCGACCATCTTGTTGGACCAGTCGAAGATCCGGGCGCGGTCCTCCTGGGGGACGCCGATGAGTTCGGCGATGGCCTGGAGGGGCAGTTCGACGGCGACCCGGGTGACGAAGTCGAAGGTGCTGTCGGGGTCTTCGGCGGCGGCGGCGCGTGCCTCCTCGGCGATGGCGCGGGCTCGGTCGCGCAGGGCGGTCTCCAGGCCGCGGATGGCGCGCGGGGTGAAGCCGCGCTGGATGATCTGGCGGACCCGGGTGTGTTCCGGCGGGTCCATGTTGAGCATGATCAGCTTCTGGACGTCGATCTGTTCGCGTCCGATGTGCTCGTTGAAGCGGATCACGGCGGTGTTCTCGTGGGAGGAGAACAGCTCGGGGTGGGTGGAGACGTACTTGACGTCGGCGTGGCGGGTGACGGCCCAGTAGCCCTCGTCGTCGAAGCCGGTGATGCCGCGCGGCTGGGGGCACCACCAGACCGGGGCGGTCCGCCGCAGCTCCGCGAACTCGGGGAGCGGGACCCGGCTGCGCAGCAGGTCGGGGTCGGTGGCGTCGAATCCTTCGGGGAGGTGGGGGCAGGTCATCGGCAACACGCTCCAATATCTGATGGACCATCAGAAGTTGCCGGGAAAGTTAGTAACGAGTTCTACAACTCGCAAGAGGTGCGGGCGGAATACGCCCCCGCGCGCCTCCCGGACCGTCCCGATGAGCCCTCGACCGCGCCCGGATGTCCGCTCCTTCACCGAACTCCTGCCTTCCGGACCCTTGCGTACCGGCGGTAGCAGTCCTCAGACTTCACCCAGAACTAGAACGCGTACTAGTTCTCCCATGACGCCGACCGGCGGGTGCCGGGACACCCCGCCCGGTCGAGGAGAGGACCAGCTCATGGCCGCGGAACCCGTCATCGTCGAAGCCGTACGCACCCCCATCGGCAAGCGCGGAGGCGCGCTCGCCAACCTCCACCCCGCCTACCTCCTGGGCGAGACCTACCGCGAACTCCTCGGCCGCACCGGCATCCCCGCCGACTGCGTCGAACAGATCGTCGGCGGCACCGTCACCCACGCCGGCGAGCAGTCCATGAACCCCGCGCGCACCGCCTGGCTCACCATGGGCCTGCCGTACGAGACCGCCGCCACCACCGTCGACTGCCAGTGCGGCTCCTCGCAGCAGGCCAGCCACATGGTCGCCAACATGATCGCGGCCGGCGTCATCGACGTCGGCATCTCCTGCGGCGTCGAGGCCATGTCCCGGGTGCCGCTCGGCTCCGGCTCCAAGCACGGGCCCGGCAAGCCCTTCCCCGACGAGTGGAACGTGGACCTGCCCAACCAGTTCGAGGCCGCCGAGCGGATCGCCCGCCGCCGCGGGCTGACCCGCGAGCGGGTCGACTCCCTCGGCGTCATCTCCCAGGAGCGGGCGGCCGTCGCCTGGTCCGAGGAGCGGTTCAAGCGCGAGACCTTCGCCGTCCAGGTCCCGACCACCGAGGAGGAGCAGCACGCCGGTCAGGGCATGTGGCGGCTGGTCGACCGCGACGAGGGGCTGCGCGACACCAGCATGGAGGGGCTCGCCCGGCTCAAGCCGGTCATGCCCACCGCCGTCCACACCGCCGGGAACTCCTCCCAGATCTCCGACGGAGCCTCCGCCGTGATGTGGGCCTCCAAGCGCATGGCCCGCGCGCTGAAGCTGCGCCCCCGCGCCCGGATCGTCGCCCAGGCGCTGGTCGGCGCGGACCCGCACTACCACCTCGACGGCCCCATCGACGCGACCCGCGCGGTGCTCGGCAAGGCCGGCATGTCGCTCCGGGACATCGACGTGGTCGAGATCAACGAGGCGTTCGCCGCGGTGGTGCTGAGCTGGGCGCAGGAGTTCGACAAGGACCTCGACGGCCTGGAGAAGGTCAACGTCAACGGCGGCGCCATCGCCCTCGGCCACCCGGTCGGCGCCACCGGCGCCCGGCTGATCGCCACGGCGCTGCACGAGCTGGAGCGGTCCGACAAGGAGTTCGCGCTGGTCACGATGTGTGCGGGCGGCGCGCTCGCCACCGGGACGATCATCCAGCGCCTCTAGACCTGGCAGGGGTGCCCGGGAAACGCGGGGCCCCGTCCCTCCGGAGTGGGAGGGGCGGGGCCCCGCGCCCGTGCCGGGAGGCCGGGAACCCGGGAGCCGGGTCGCCGCGTCCCCTGGGGAGACCGATCACGAGGGGGACGCATGACCACGCGGGGGAAGCGGTTACGGTCCGCTGTTGTCGGTGCGCTGCTGGTGGGGGGCGCGCTGGCGGGGTGCACGCAGGAGTCGGACACCGAGGGGCGTACGGAACGGCAGACCGCCGAAGCGTACGTCCGGGCCCTGAACGGCCGGGACGTGGCCGCGCTCGCGGAGCTGGCGCCGCCCGGCTACGAGGGGGTCGAGGCGGACGCCCGGAAGCTCGTCGCCGCGGACGGCGGGAAGGGGCTGCGGATCGAGATCGTCGAGGTGTCGCACGAGTTCGGCCCCGACGTGGCGAGCACGCGGGTCTCCGGCACGGGCCGGGACGGCAGCCCCTTCAGTACGTACGTGCAGATGGTCCGGGAGGACGGCGACTGGGTCGTCGTCCTCGGGCACGCGCCCGGGGCGGGAACGAAGGGCGGCGCGAGCCCGGCGAGCACCGAACGGCCCTGAGACCCAAGGGTCCCGGAAACGCCGCAGGGCCCCGGAAACGCCGCAGGCCCCGCCCCTCCGAGTGGAGGGCGGGGCCTTGCGGTGGGGCGCGGTGCGGCGTGGTGACTCTTAGTACCAGCCGTTGGCCTGCCAGAACGCCCAGGCGGCGTTCGGGGAGCCGTAGCGCTCGTTCATGTAGTTGAGGCCCCACTTGATCTGGGTGGCCGGGTTGGTCTTCCAGTCGGAGCCGGCCGAGGCCATCTTCGAGCCCGGCAGGGCCTGGACCAGGCCGTAGGCGCCGGAGGAGGAGTTGGTGGCCTTGAAGTTCCAGCCGGACTCGTGCGAGACGATCTTGCTGAAGGAGGCGAACTGCGAAGCGGGGACGATGTCGCGGGCGAGCTCCTGCGGGCTGGCGGCCGAGGCCGTGCCCGTCGTGCCGAGCACCGCACCGGAGGCGCCGAGCAGGACGGCGGCGGTGGCGGCGAAGGTCTTCTTGCGGGCGGCGGCACGAGTGGCGATGGAGCGGAACAAAACGTCTACCTAACGTCGGGGACTGTGGCTGCGCCGGGCGTCACGGCCGTTTCCGACCGTTTTCGACATGCCGGAACCAGAGCCCGGGGAATCCGGGGACTGGGGGAACCGGCCTGCCGCGGTGCTTCGCTCTCGCTGAGCCGAGCACCTGCTGCCTGGCGACGTCCACTACAGAAACAAATCCCCGAGGGCGATGCAACGGTCCCCTGTACGAGGGAGGTTCGGACTCGGCGGGGTCGGGCGCCCCGGCGACCGGCATACGTTTTCGCAGGTCACGCCCACTGATGGGCGTTTTGCGCGACTCGTCCCGTTCTACTATTTCCGGTCGTACGTGACGTGGGTCCTATGAGGCGCCTCACCCGGGGACCCCTCCACGGGCCCCTCGAATGTGACCTGGGCCTCGAAGTTCGCCCGCCGCGTGGCCCTCCGCAGCGCCCGCAGCAGCGGCCCGCCGACCGTGAGCGTCAGGACCACGGTGAGCGCGGCCCGCCCGAGGTCCCAGCCGAGCGAGGTGGCCAGCACGTACGCCGCGAACCGGACCAGGTTCTCGCCCGCCGGGGCCCCCGGCACGAAGGACAGCCCCGGCGCGAGGGCGATCGTCACCCAGCCGTACAGATTGGTGACCGTGCCGTACGCGAACGCCGCCACGCAGCCGTACGCCGAGAGCATCAGCAGCTCCCGCCGCCCCCGCACCCCCGCCGGCAGCAGCCCCGCGCCCATCGCGAACCAGCCCATCGCCAGCATCTGCGTCGGCATCCACGGCCCCACCCCGCCCGTGAGCAGCGCCGACGCGAACATCGTCACGGCCCCGAGCACGAAGCCGAAGCCGGGGCCGAGGACCCGGCCGCTCAGCACCATCAGGAAGAACATCGGCTCCAGGCCGGCCGTGCCCGCGCCCAGCGGGCGCAGCGCCGCCCCCACGGCGGCCAGCACCCCCAGCATCGCCACCGCCTTCGCGTCCATCCCGCAGTCCGCGATCGTCGCCACGACGACGGCGATGAGGAGGGGGAGGATCAGCGCGAAGAGCCACGGCGCGTCGGCGGCGTGGTCGGTGACGGCGGACCCGGCGTCCGCGAAGAGGGGCCAGCCGATGCCGGCCAGCCCGACGAGGGAGACGAGGACGAGGGCGGCGACCGAGCGCGGCCCGAGCCGGACGGGGTGGTGTCGCCTGGTCATGGGCGCAGGGCCTCCTCCACCTGCTCGACCGTGAGCCACGGCTCCGGCGCCAGGATCTTCGCGACCTGCGGGGCGAAGGCCGGGGAGGAGACGACGACCTCGGCGGTCGGCCCGTCCGCGACCAGCTCGCCGCCCGCGACGATCACCACCCGGTCCGCCAGCTCCGCCGCCAGCTCCACGTCGTGCGTGGCCAGCACGATCGCGTGCCCGGCGGCGGCGAGGGCCCGCAGCCGGGCGACCAGCCGGGCCTTCGCCGCGTAGTCCAGGCCGCGGGTCGGCTCGTCGAGCAGG
The DNA here is from genome assembly GCF_042741435.1 of Streptomyces sp. NPDC058955. Taxonomy (NCBI): domain Bacteria; kingdom Bacillati; phylum Actinomycetota; class Actinomycetes; order Kitasatosporales; family Streptomycetaceae; genus Streptomyces; species Streptomyces sp. NPDC058955. The sequence goes on from NZ_JBHYKM010000009.1 coordinate 95,022, forward strand.
ACCAGCGGCGGTGCGGCGGTCAGCACGACGGCCAGCGCGAGCGCCAGCCGCTGCCCCTCGGACAGGTCGCGCGGGTGGGTCGTGTCCGTCACGCCCGGTACGAGCTCCGTCACCAGCGCCCGGCAGGTCCCGGGCGGCGCGCCCGCGTCCGCGTCGGCGGCGGCGCACTCGTCGGCCACGGTCTCCGCGTACAGCAGGTCCCTCGGCTCCTGCGGGACCAGGCCGACCTGGCGGATGAGGGTGCGCGGGGCGGTGGTGTGCGGGACCAGCCCCGCGACCTGTACCGACCCGGTCGTCGGCGCGATCATGCCCACGATGGTGGAGAGGAGGGTGGACTTCCCGGCGCCGTTGCGTCCCATGAGCGCGACGGTCTCGCCCCGGGCGACCCGGAGGTCGACGCGCCGCAGCGCCTCGACGCGGCCGCGGCGGACGGCGAGGCGGTGGACGTGGAGGAGGGGGGCGGTGGGGTCGGGCGCGGGTGCGGGCGTGGCGGTGCGTGCGCGGCGCCACGGGAGCAGGGACCTTCCCCCACCCTGCCCCTTCCCGTCATCGGGGGCTCCGCCCCCGGACCCCCGCACCTCGGACGTCGGCGGGGCCGGATGTCCGGCCCGCCCGTCGGCCCGCCCCGCCTCCCGCTCCTCCAGCCGCGCCTTCAGCTCGCCCGCCCGCCTCCGCGCGTCCCGCACGGTCAGCGGCAGCGGGTCCCAGCCCGCCACCCGCCCCAGGCCGACCACCGGCGGGTGCACCGGCGAGACGGCCATGACGTCGGCGGGGGTGCCGAGGACCGCGTCCGGCAGGAGCAGGACGCGGTCGGCGTACTGGACGACCCGCTCCAGGCGGTGCTCCGCCAGGAGGACCGTGGTGCCCAGGTCGTGGACGAGCCGCTGGAGCACCGCCAGGACGTCCTCGGCCGCCGACGGGTCCAGCGCGGAGGTCGGTTCGTCGAGGACGAGGACCTTGGGGTGGGTGGTCAGGACGGAGCCGATCGCGACCCGCTGCTGCTGGCCGCCGGAGAGGGTCGCGATCGGCCGGTCGCGGAGTTCGGCGAGGCCCAGCAGGTCCAGGGTCTCCTCGACGCGCCGCCGCATCACCGCGGGGGCGAGGCCCAGGGACTCCATGCCGTAGGCCAGCTCGTCCTCGACGGTGTCGGTGACGAAGTGGGCGAGCGGGTCCTGCCCGACCGTCCCGACGAGGTCGGCCAGCTCGCGCGGGTGGTGGGTACGGGTGTCCCGGCCGTCCACGGTGACCCGGCCCCGCAGCGTCCCGCCGGTGAAGTGGGGGACGAGGCCGGAGACCGCGCCGAGCAGGGTGGACTTGCCGACGCCGGACGGGCCGACGAGGAGGACCAGCTCGCCCTCGGGGACGGTGAGGTCGAGGTTCCGCAGGGTGGGGGCGGCGGCGTCCTCGTACGTCACGGAGACGTTCTCGAAGCGGATCACGCGGACGACCCTTCGGCAGCGGGCGGTACGGGGGCGATGACGGCCGGCAGCAGGCCGGGCAGGACCGACAGGGCCGGCCACAGCGGCAGCTCCGGCGCGACGAGCGGGACGACGCCCGGGTGCAGGGCCTCCGGCGCGTACGCGTTGGCCCGGATCATGAGGACGGCGACGGCGATGCCGGACGCGGCGACCAGCCAGGAGCGGGGGCCGAAGCGGTCCGGCCGGTAGCGGGTGCGGACGCTCCGCCGGCCGCCGAGCCGCAGCCCCGCGACGGCCGCGAGGAGTCCGGCGACGAGCAGCGGCAGCCCGTATCCGGCGCCCTGGGCGGCGAGCAGCCCGTAGGAGCCGGCGCAGACGCCGAGCAGCCCGCCGAGGGTGAGGACGTTCGTGGTGCGGCGGACGGCCGGCGGGACCTGGGCGGTGCGCCCGTACCCGCGCGCGTCCATGGACGCGGCGACGGCGACCGACCGTTCGAGCGCGCCCTCCAGGACGGGGAGGCCGATCTGGAGGACCGCCCGCACCCCGCCGGTGGGCCGGCCGCGCAGCCGCCGGGCGGTGCGGAGCCGGACGACGTCGGCGACCAGGTTCGGCGCGAAGGTCATCGCCACGACGACCGCGACACCGGCCTCGTACAGCGCCCCCGGCAGCGACTTCAGCAGCCGCGCCGGGTTGGCGAGCGCGTTGGCCGCGCCGACGCAGATCAGCAGGGCGGCCAGCTTGAGCCCGTCGTACAGGGCGAATAGGAGCTGCTCGGCGGTGACCCGGCCGCCGATCCGGATGCCCTGCGCCCACTCCGGCAGCGGCAGCTCGGGCAGCGTGAACAGCTCGTGCGCGCCCGGGACGGGCGAGCCCAGCAGCACCGAGAAGACGATCCGCACGCCGACGACGAACAGGCCGAGCTTGACGAAGGCGCCGTACGACCGGGCCCAGGGCGCGTCCGTGCGGCGCGCCGCCACCACGTACCCGGCGACGCCGACGATCAGCCCGAGCAGCAGCGGGTTGGTGGTCCGGGAGGCGGCGACGGCGAGCCCGAGGGCCCACAGCCACCAGGCGCCCGGGTGCAGGGCGTTGCCCCGGTCCGCCACGGGCGCCAGGAGACGCCCCGGCAGGCCGGGGGTGACGGAGGGGGCCTGGCTCATGCGCGGCGGCGGGACTTCCACACGGCCGCGGCACCGAGGGCGAGGACGGCCCCGCCGCCGACGAGGAGACCGGCCGACGGGCCGCCGTCGGAGGACCCGGCGGCCGCCTTCGGGGCGGTGGACGCGGCGGCGGCGCCGGAGTCGGCGACCGCCTCGCCGCAGCCCTGCCGCGGATAGCCCGCGATGCCGCAGAGCATGGCGGAGGCGTCGTAGCGGAGCGGCTTCGCGACGGCCGCGAGGGCGTCCGCGGCGGTGGCGTTCCCGTCGATGCGGGCGCAGCCGGTCGTCGGCGCGTCCTTCGGCGGGGTCTCGCCGGCGGGTGCGTCCTTCGGGGTGCCGAAGTCGACGACGACCGCGATCCGCTTCGTCCCGGCGCTCGGCTCCACGCCGCCGCAGATCGTGGCGAAGTCGGGTGCGGCGGTCGGTTTCGTCGCGTCGGCGGAGTCCTCGCTCAGCGCGAAGCGGAAGCCGACGGCGTCGCCGTCGGCGGGCCGGGCGGTCGCCGGGCCCTGGTGGGCGTAGGTCCACGTCCCGGCGTCGGCCTCCCAGTAGGACCAGTACCGGTAGCCCGCCGCCTGGGCGGGGGCCGCCGCGCCGAGGGCGAGCAGCAGCCCGGCCGTGCCGCAGGCCAGCGCGCCGGCGGCCTTCCTCCGGAGGGTCACTTCTTGCGGCCGCTCAGGAGGAAGCCGATGCCGACGCCGACGACCATGCCGATGCCGATGATCCACCAGACGTCGAAGCCGAGGAACGAGTCCTCCTCCTCGTCCTCGGTGGAGACGGCGGAGGTGTCGGGCGTCTTGGGCGCGGGGCCGGTCGCGTTCAGCGCCTCGACCAGGTCGACCTTGCCGAACTCGCGCGGGTCGGCCTCCATCGCGCGCGCGGCCAGGATCAGCTGCGCGTAGGCGGCGGGGCCGGACTCCTTCGCCCACGGGGCGGCGTTCTGCTCCAGCCACTGGAGGGCGGGCTCGGCGAGCCGGGCGGTGCCGGCGGCGGCGAGGGCGACGACCGCGTCGGCGGTGTTGCCGAAGTCCGGCTTCGGCTCGGCGTCGGTGGCGCCCGGCAGCGGCGGGGTGGTCAGGTGACCGGTCTGCACGAGCGACTTGGCGAGGTACGAGGCGCCGTTGAGGGCGGCCCGCTCGACGGTCGGCTCGGAGAGGTCGACGCAGGTCGGGGCCTGCGGCGGGGTGGCCTTCACGGCCGTGATGCCCTTGCCGAGCCCGGCGAGGGTGGCGGCGGCGGTCGCGTCCGCGTTGGCGAGCAGCTTGCCCGTCTTGTCCGGCTGGTAGGCGAAGGCGCCCGGGCCCTCGTCGTCGGCGCAGGGCAGCGCGAGCGCGAGCAGCGCGTCGTAGGGGGTGCGGCCCTGGGAGGAGGTGTACGAGCCGGGCTTGACGCCCGAGGCGGCGAGGGCGCTGACGACGATCGAGGTCGAGTTGGCGTCGCTGGGGCCGCCGGGGGTGTAGCTCCAGCCGCCGTCCTTGTTCTGCACGCCGCGCAGCCAGCCGTAGCCGGACGTGACCGCGGTGTCGATCTTCGTCGGGTCGGCGGCCTGGCGGCGGACCGCGCCGAGCGCCTGGAGGGCGACGGCGGTGGCGTTGGAGTCCCGCATCGTCTTGTCGTCGCAGGGCTTCGTGGTGTCCGCCCGGTAGGAGGCGAAGGAGCCGTCCGCGCACTGCTGGCCGAGCAGCCAGTCGACCGCCTGGTCGGCGGGCTGGTAGCCGGTGGCGCGCTGGGCGAGGAAGGCGAGCGACTGGCGCCAGACGCCGTCGTAGGTGGGGTCGCCCTTGCCGTACAGGCCGGGCGGGAGCGCGGCGGCGGAGGCGCTCGGGGAGGGGGCGGCGGCGGCCGTGCCCGTCGCGGCGGTGCTGAGCACGGCTGCCGCTGCGGTGAGCGCGGCGGCGGCGCGGCGGACGCTGATCATGGTTGCCTCTCGTGCGGGCACCGGACTCCGGTTCCCCGCGCGGGGCCCGCGTCCGGCGCCGTATTCCTCGACGGTGCCGGCGCTCACGTCCCGGGGGCAGGGCGTTCCGGCTCGCCGCTCCGAGGAGTGGCTCACGGTTGCGGGTCAGCGCCGGAGTCGCACCGGCTTTCCCCTGCTTCGGGCATGAAGACGACCGGGCCACTGTACCGGCCTGCCGGTGAGGCTCCCCGGGCGTGCGAGCCGCGTCACACCGCCACGTACGCCACCGGCTCCGTCCCCGTCACGGCCTCCGCGCGGCCCAGCTTCACCAGGCGGCGGATGTGGGCCTCGGCCTCGCTGACGGCGATGTTCCGGGAGCCGTAGGGGATGCGGTCCCAGGGCCGGTTCCACTCCATGCGCTCGGCGAGCTGCCACGGGGTGAGCGGGGTGGCGAGGAGGGCGAGGAGGCCGGCGAGCCGGTCCTCGTGGTGGTCGAGGAGTTCGCGGACGCGCCCGGCGGCGTCGGGGAAGGCGTGCTGGTGGGCGGGGAGGACCTCGGCGACGCCGAGCCGGCCGACCCGCTCCAGGGAGTCCAGGTAGTCGCCGAGGGGATCCGTCTCCGTGGCGTCGTCGGGGTCCTCGTACAGCCCGATGTGCGGGGAGATCCCGGGGAGCAGGTGGTCGCCGGAGAAGAGCCGGCCGTGGCCGGGGAGCCCGGCGGGGTGCTGCTCCTCCAGGTGGAGGCAGACGTGCCCGGGGGTGTGGCCGGGCGTCCAGACGGCGCGGAGTCGGCGTCCGGCGAGGTCGAGGAGTTCGCCGGGGACGATCTCCCGGTCGGGGAGGGCCGCGCCGAGGCCGGGCAGGGTGCGCATCCGGCCCCCGGAGCGGGCGGCGCGCAGCGGCGCGAGGTGGTCCTCGGGCGCGCCGGCGGCGGCCAGTTTGCGGGCCAGGTAGTCGAGCCAGGTGCCGGGGTCGGACGCGCGGGTGCGGCGGACGACGGCGGTGTCGGCGGCGTGCATGGCGATCCAGGCCCCGGACTCCTCCCGGACCCGCCCGGACAGCCCGTGGTGGTCGGGGTGGTGGTGGGTGATGACGACGCCGTGGACCTCGCCGACGCCGATGCCCAACGCCCGCAGCCCGTCGGTGAGTTCGGTCCAGGAGTCGGGGTCGTCCCAGCCGGTGTCGACGAGGACAGGCCCGCGGTCGGTGTCGAGGACGTGGACGAGGGTGTGGCCCAGCGGGTTGTCCGGGATGGGCACCCGCAGCGACCAGACGCCGCCACCGTGCTCGGTCACCTGCGTCATGAGCGTCCTCATCTCTGCGTACCGGTACGACCATTGCCCACTATAACTAGAACTGATATCAGTTCTGAGACACCGTCAGATACCCCCGGGAGGCGACCGGCATGAGCGAGCTCGTGGAGCACGGACAGCTGTTCATCGGCGGGGAGTTGACCGATCCGCTCGGTGACGCCTCCATCGAGGTGATCTCGCCGCACACCGAGGAGGTCATCGGAAGGGTCCCGCACGCCTCGCGCGCCGACGTCGACCGGGCCGTCGCGGCCGCCCGGCGGGCCTTCGACGAGGGGCCCTGGCCGCGGACGAGCCTGGAGGAGCGGATCGCGGTCGTCTCCCGGATCAAGGACGCCATCGCCGTCCGGCACGAGGAGCTGGCCCGCTCGATCAGCTCCCAGAACGGCTCCCCGTACTCCTGGTCCGTCCTCGCCCAGGCGCTCGGCGCGATGATGGTGTGGGACTCGGCGATCACCGTCGCCCGCGACTTCGTCTTCGAGGAGCGGCGCGGCGGCGTCCTCGGCCCGCTGCTGGTGCGGCGCGAGCCGGTCGGCGTGGTCGCCGCGGTGGTGCCGTGGAACGTGCCGCAGTTCACCGCCGCCGCCAAGCTGGGCCCGGCGCTGCTCGCCGGCTGCACGGCGATCCTCAAGCCCTCGCCGGAGTCGCCGCTCGACTCCTACCTCCTCGGCGAGATCGCCGCCGAGGCCGGGCTGCCCGAGGGCGTCCTCTCGATCCTGCCCGCCGACCGGGAGGTCAGCGAGTACCTGGTCGGGCACCCGGGCGTCGACAAGGTCTCCTTCACCGGCTCGGTCGCGGCCGGCAAGCGCGTGATGGAGGTCGCCTCCCGCAACCTCACCCGCGTCACCCTCGAACTCGGCGGCAAGTCGGCGGCGGTGATCCTGCCGGACGCCGACGTGGCGACCGCCGTCGCCGGGATCGTCCCGGCCGCCTGGATGAACAACGGGCAGGCGTGCGTCGCCCAGACCCGGATCCTCGCCCCGCGCTCCCGGTACGAGGAGATCGCCGAGGCGCTGGCCGCCGCGGCCTCCGCGCTGGTCGTCGGCGACCCGCTCGACCCGGCCACCCAGGTCGGCCCGCTCGTCGCCCGCCGCCAGCAGCAGCGCTCCCTCGACTACATCGGCATCGGGCAGCAGGAGGGCGCCAAGCTCCTCGCGGGCGGCGGCCGGCCGGACGGCCTCGACCGGGGCTGGTACGTCGAGCCGACCCTCTTCGGCGACGTCGACAACGCGATGCGGATCGCCCGCGAGGAGATCTTCGGCCCGGTCATCTGCCTGCTGCCGTACGGGGACGAGGCCGAGGCCCTGCGGGTCGCCAACGACTCCGAGTACGGCCTCAGCGGCAGCGTCTGGACCGGCGACGTCGAGCACGGCATCGACTTCGCCCGCCGGGTCCGCACCGGCACCTTCAACGTCAACACCTTCAGCCTCGACATGCTCGGCCCCTTCGGCGGCTACAAGAACTCCGGCCTGGGCCGCGAGTTCGGCCCCGAGGGCCTGGGCGAGTACCTGGAGCACAAGATGATCCACCTGCCGGCCGGCCACGGGGGCAACTGATGGGCGACCGCTGGCACCTGGAGGTCGACCGGGGCGTCTGCATCGGCTCCGGCCTGTGCGTCACCCACGCCCCCGACGGCTTCCGCCTCGACACCGCCCGCCAGTCCCACCCGGTGACCCCGGAGACCGACGCGGGCGAACGGATCCTCGCGGCGGCGGAGGGCTGCCCGGTGGAGGCCATCCTCATCACCCTCGCGGACGGCGGCGAGCCGGTCTACCCCCCGGAGGAGTAGCCCCCGGCCCGGCGGGGCGGCGGACCGTCACTGACGGGCGGTGCCCGTCCGCTCCGGGGCCGTCAGGTCGATCAGCCGGCAGACCGTCTCGATGTCGATCTTCACCTGGGCGATCGAGGCGCGGCCGGACAGCCAGGTGATGAGCGCCGAGTGCCAGGTGTGCTCGATGACCCGGACCGCCGACAGCTGCTCCGGCGTCGGCTGCTCCGCGCCCATCGCGTCCAGGATGATCGCCGTCGTGAGCCGCGAGACCGTGTCCACCTCGGGGCTCACGCTGCGGTCGGCGAAGGTCAGCGCCCGGACCATCGCGTCGGCGAGCTGCGGCTCGCGCTGCAGCGCGCGGAAGGTCCGCATCAGGGTCTCCGCGACCCGCTCCGCCGGGGCGGCGCCCGCCGGGGGCCGCTTCCGGAGGGTGGTGTGCAGGTGCTGGAGCTGGTCCTGCATGGTCGCGACGAGCAGGTGGATCTTGGACGGGAAGTAGCGGTACAGCGTGCCGAGGGCGACCCCGGCCGCCTCCGCGACCTCCCGCATCTGCACCGCGTCGAAGCCGCCCCGGGCGGCGAGCTGGGCGCTGGCGTCCAGGATGCGCCGCCGCCGGGCCTCCTGGCGCTCCGTCAGCGGCGGTGTGGCGGAGGGGCGGTGGTCCGCTCTGCTCTCTGCGGTCATCGGGGTCCCGTTCCGTGCGGTGGGGAGCGCCAGTATGGCGGAGGAAGGCCGTGGCGCGAACCTCCGCGACCGGGTGGTGCGAATCACCTGTTCCGGTGCTCACACGGGAGCTACCTGCCGGTAGATTCGGTGCCTCCCGGAGGTCCGGGAGGCACCGAGAACGATCAAGTCTGTAACTTGTTCTACATTAGCGCGAGCGGTTACGCTCGCGCGAAACGCACGCTCGAAGGGGGTCGCGCATGACCGCTGAGGCCATAGAGGCAAGCCCCCGGCAGGGTGCCGCCCCGTCCGGTGACGGTCCGTTGCGGATCGCTCTCCTCACGTACAAGGGGAACCCGTTCTGCGGCGGCCAGGGCGTCTACGTCCGCCACCTCTCCCGCGAACTGGCCCGCCTGGGCCACACCGTCGAGGTCTTCGGCTCGCAGCCGTACCCGGTCCTCGACGAGGGCGTCACGCTCAGCGAGATCGCCAGCCTCGACCTCTACCGCCAGCCCGACCCCTTCCGGACGCCCAAGCGCGAGGAGTACCGGGACTGGATCGACGCCCTGGAGGTCGCCACCATGTGGACCGGCGGCTTCCCCGAGCCGCTGACCTTCTCGCTGCGCGCCCGCCGCACCCTCGCCGCCCGCCGCGGCGACTTCGACGTGATCCACGACAACCAGACCCTCGGCTACGGGCTCCTCGGCGGCCCCCGCGCGCTGGGCGCCCCGCTGGTCACCACGATCCACCACCCCATCACCGTCGACCGGCAGCTCGAACTCGACGCCGCCGCCGACTGGAAGCGCCGCGCCTCCGTCCGCCGCTGGTACGGCTTCACCCGCATGCAGAAGCGGGTCGCCCGCCGGCTGCCGTCCGTCCTCACCGTCTCCGGCACCTCCCGGGACGAGATCGTCGAGCACCTCGGCGTCCGCGAGGACCGCGTCCGGGTCGTCCACATCGGCGCCGACACCGAGCTGTGGTCCCCGGACCCGTCGGTCGCCGAGGTCCCCGGCCGGATCGTCACCACCTCCAGCGCCGACGTCCCCCTCAAGGGCCTGGTCTTCCTCGTCGAGGCGCTCGCCAAGCTGCGCACCGAGCGGCCCGACGCGCACCTCGTCGTCGTCGGCAAGCGCGCCGAGGACGGGCCGGTCGCGCAGGCGATCGAGCGGTACGGGCTCGAAGGCGCCGTCCGGTTCGTCAAGGGCATCAGCGACGCGGAGCTCGTCGACCTGTACCGGTCCGCCGAAGTGGCGTGCGTGCCGTCGCTGTACGAGGGCTTCTCGCTGCCGGCCGCGGAGGGGATGGCCACGGGGACGCCGCTGGTCGCCACCACCGGCGGCGCGATTCCGGAGGTCGCCGGGCCCGACGGGGAGACGTGCCTCGCCGTGCCGACCGGGGACGCGGGGGCGCTGGCCACGGCGCTGGGGCGGATGCTGGGCGACGCGGAGCTGCGGGCGCGGCTCGGTGCGGCCGGGCGGGCGCGGGTGCTGGAGCGGTTCACCTGGGCCAGGGCCGCGCAGGGGACGGCGGAGCTGTACCGCGAGGCCCTGGCCCGCAAGGCCGCCGGGGTCCGTCGGTGACACCTCGCCCTGTCCGCCGGGTGCGCCCCGACGGGTGGGTTGTGCCTACCTGTCCCACCTGGCGGAACGCCTGCCCACAACGAGGCGGCAACGCCTGCCCCCAACCAACTCCGATCGCGAAAGCAGGCAGCCCGTGCTGACCGTCGACTTCACCCGCTTCCCGCTCGCTCCCGGCGACCGCGTGCTCGATCTGGGCTGCGGTGCGGGGCGGCACGCCTTCGAGTGCTACCGGCGCGGTGCGCAGGTCGTCGCGCTCGACCAGAACGGCGAGGAGATCCGCGAGGTCGCCAAGTGGTTCGCCGCCATGAAGGAGGCCGGCGAGGCCCCCGCCGGGGCGACCGCCACCGCGATGGAGGGCGACGCGCTCAACCTGCCCTTCCCCGACGAGTCCTTCGACGTCGTCATCATCTCCGAGGTCATGGAGCACATCCCGGACGACAAGGGCGTGCTCGCCGAGATGGTGCGGGTGCTGAAGCCCGGCGGGCGGATCGCGATCACCGTGCCGCGGTACGGCCCCGAGAAGATCTGCTGGGCGCTCTCGGACGAGTACCACGAGGTCGAGGGCGGCCACATCCGGATCTACAAGGCGGACGAGCTGCTCGCCAAGATCCGCCAGGCCGGCCTCAAGCCGTACGGCACCCACCACGCGCACGCCCTGCACGCGCCGTACTGGTGGCTGAAGTGCGCCTTCGGCGTCGACAACGACAAGGCGCTGCCGGTCCGCGCGTACCACAAGCTCCTGGTCTGGGACATCATGAAGAAGCCCGCCCTGACCCGGGTCGCCGAGCAGCTGCTCAACCCGGTCGTCGGCAAGAGCTTCGTCGCGTACGCCACCAAGCCCCACCTCCCGAAGGCCGACGCCAAGTGACCTCTCCGGAGCGGATCGCGGAGCACCTCGTCCTGCCCGGCGTCCTCACCGCCGAGCAGGCCGCCGGCACCGTCGCCGGGATCCTCGCCGGGCAGCGGGAGGACGGCGCCATCCCGTGGTTCCGCGGCCACCACCTCGACCCGTGGGACCACACCGAGGCCGCGATGGCCCTGGACGCGGCCGGCGAGCACGAGGCCGCCGCCCGCGCCTACGCCTGGCTCGCCCGGCACCAGAACGCCGACGGCTCCTGGTACGCGGCCTACCGGGACGGCGACCCCGACGACGTCACCGACCGCGGCAAGGAGTCCAACTTCACCGCGTACATAGCCGTCGGCGTCTGGCACCACTACCTGTCGACCGGCGACGACGCCTTCCTCGACCGGATGTGGCCGGTCGTCTACGCGGCGGTCGAGTTCGTCCTCCGGCTCCAGCAGCCCGGCGGCCAGATCGGCTGGAAGCGCGACCCCGACGGCACCCCCGTCGCCGACGCCCTCCTCACCGGCTCCTCCTCGATCCACCACGCCCTGCGCTGCGCCCTCGCGCTCGCCGAGGCCCGCGAGGAGCCGCAGCCCGACTGGGAGCTGGCGGTCGGCTCCCTCGCCCACGCGATCCGGCGCCACCCGGAGCGCTTCCTCGACAAGTCCCGCTACTCGATGGACTGGTACTACCCGGTCCTCGGCGGGGCGGTCACCGGCGCCGAGGCGAAGGCCCGCCTCGACGCGCGCTGGGACGACTTCGTGGTCCCCGGCCTCGGCGTCCGGTGCGTCGTCCCCAACCCGTGGGTGACCGGCGGCGAGAGCTGCGAGCTCGCCCTCGCCCTGTGGGCGACGGGGGAGTCCGACCGGGCCCTCACGATCCTCCAGGACATCGGCCACCTGCGGGCGCCGAACGGCCTGTACTGGACGGGGTACGTGTACGAGGGCGCGGACGGCGCCGAGCCGGCCGTCTGGCCCGAGGAGCAGACCACCTGGACGGCGGGCTCCCTCCTCCTCGCGGTCGCGGCCCTCGGCGGCGAACAGGCCACCGTCGCCGTCTTCGGCGGCGAGACCCTGCCGACCGGTCTCGCCCCGGACTGCTGCGGGGACTGACGGCGCCGCCCGACCTCTCCGGGCGGCGCACCCGGACGGGTCGCCCGGATGGCGGTCCGCCGGGGGGCGGGCGAGGCTGGCGGGACCAGTCCCCAGGGAGGTTCCGCTGTGCCCAGAAGCCTGTCCCGCGGCGTCGCCGCGCTGCTGCTGTCCTGCGCGCTGCTGTTCACCACCGCCGCGTGCGGGAGCGACACCACGCAGAGTCTGTCGACGGGGTCGGTCGCGTCCCCGTCCGCGTCGAGCACCTTCGAGCAGCAGAAGCTGGCGAAGACCCGGTTCGTCGCGAACGCCGGGCTCGCCGCCGGTGCCGCGTACCAGTGGATCGTGAAGCCCTACAAGGCGGGCAAGTTCAAGAAGGGCGCCGACGGGCGGACCTTCGCCCTCGTCAAGGCGGGTCTCGCGGGCGCGTTCACCTACAACCGGCTCAAGGCGGCGGTCAACAACGCCAAGGGCGACCCGCTGCTCTCCAAGGCGGTGGCCCCGCTGTCCGCCGGCATCGAGTCCCTGAAGGAGCTGGGCACCAAGCTCCGCAAGGGCGAGGTCGACGCGGCGGACGTCGGCGGCCTGGAGGGCGTCATCAGCGGCATCAAGGACGCCGGCAAGTCCGCCGGGGCCGAGGTCGTCGACAAGGTCCCCTCGGCCTCCCAGCTCAGCGGCGGCTGACGGCGAGAGCATCCGCCCGCTCCAGCGTCGGGTAGTCGTTGTAGCCGGTCTCCTCGCCCGAGTACATCCAGTTCGTCTCCCGGAGCGGGTTGAGCGGCGCGCCGACGCGCAGCCGCTCGACCAGGTCCGGGTTGGCCATGAAGGCGCGGCCCAGCGAGATCAGGTCGGCCCCGGCGTCGAGCAGCCGCTCGCCCGCGGCCTTCCCGCCGTCCGCCGGGAGGGGGCCGCCGAAGCCGAGCGCCGGGTTGGCGATCAGCGTGTTCGGCCAGGCCGCGCGGATCCGGTGGAAGAGCGGCTGCCCGGGGTCGGCGAAGATCACGTGCAGATAGACCGGGTCGAGCGCGGCGAGGGCGGGGACGAGCGCGCGGTACAGCGCGTCGGTGTCCTCCGCGGTGCCCTCGTCGATGCCGTTCACCGTGACCCCGGGCGAGATGCGGACGCCGACCCGGTCGGCGCCGATCGCGTCGACGACGGCGCGGACGACCTCGACCGCGAACCGGACGCGGTTCTCCACGGAGCCGCCGTAGGCGTCGGTCCGCCGGTTGGTGTTCTTCGCCAGGAACTGGTGGAGCAGATGTCCGTTGGCGGCGTGCACCTCGACCCCCTCGAAGCCGGCGTCGACGGCGCGGCGCGCGGCGGCGGCGAAGTCGGCGACGGTCTGCCGGATGTCGTCCGCGGTCATCTCGCGGGGCACCACGGCCTCCTGCCGGCCGGTGGGCGTGTGGATCGTCTCCGGCAGCGCGATCGGCGAGGGCGCGACCGGCAGGTGACCGCTGTTGTCGGGGTGGCCGACCCGGCCGCCGTGCTGGAGCTGGACGAACATCCGCCCGCCGCCGGCCCGCACCGCGTCGGTGACCGTGCGCCAGCCGGCCACGTGGGCGCCGTCGTGGAGGGCCGGGATGTTCGGGTACGTCTGGCCGACCGCGTTCGGGGTGGTCCCCTCGGTGATGATCAGGCCGGCGGTGGCCCGCTGGGCGTAGTGGGTGACCATGAGGGGCCCCGGGACGCCGTCGGCGCCGGCCCGGTTGCGGGTCAGCGGCGGCATCACCAGCCGGTTGGGCAGGGTGAGGGAGCCCAGGGGGGCGGACTCGAAGAGGCGGGAGGAAGCCGGTGCGTGCGTCATGCGGGTACCGTAGGAGTTGACACCAGTGTCAGGTTCAAGTCCCTTCTCCCGGAGGCGAGGCGGCGGATGCGCATCGGTGAACTGGCCCGGCGCAGCGGCGTCAGCGAGCGGTCGCTGCGCTACTACGAGACCCAGGACCTGCTGCGGTCCGAGCGGACCCCGGGCGGCCAGCGGCAGTACGGCGAATGGGCGGTGGACCGGGTCGTCCGCATCCAGGCGCTGTACGCGGCGGGCCTGAACAGCCGCAAGATCGCCCACCTGCTGCCCTGCATGCGCGACGCGGACGGCGCGCCCAGCGAGATCGCCACCTCCCAGCTGGTCGACGAGCTGTCCGCCGAGCGGACCCGCATCGACGCGCTCATCGCCGACCTGGTCCGCTCCCGCGACATCCTGGACGAGGTCATCGAGACGGCCTCCACCGTCCGCGACTAGTCGTTCAGCTCCGCCAGCGTCCGCAGGGTCTCCAGGTCCGGGGCCGTGACCAGCAGGTCCGTCACCGGGCCCGTGCGCCATTCCTGGAGCCGCTGCGCGATCCGCTCGCGCGGGCCGACCAGGGAGATCTCGTCGGCGAAGGCGTCCGGGACGGCGAGGACCGCCTCCTCGCGGCGGCCCTCGGCGAAGAGGCCCTGGATGTGCCGGGCCTCCGCCTCGTATCCCATGCGGGCCATCAGGTCGGCGTGGAAGTTGCGGGTCGCGTGCCCCATGCCGCCGATGTAGAAGCCCAGCATCGCCTTGACCGGCAGCAGGCCCTTCGACACGTCGTCGCAGACCTGGGCGCGGACCATCGGCGCGACCCGGAAGCCGTCGGGGAGCCGGTCCGGGAGGGCGTACGCCTCGCGGAAGCGGGCGGGCGACCAGTAGAGCGGCAGCCAGCCGTCGGCGATCTCCAGCGTCTGCGCGATGTTCCGGGGGCCCTCGGCGCCCAGCAGGACCGGGAGGTCCGCGCGGAGCGGGTGGGTGATCGGCTTGAGGGGCTTGCCGAGGCCGGTGCCGTCCTCGCCGGCGTACGGGAAGGAGTGGTGCCGTCCGGCGAGCCGCACCGGCGCCTCGCGGCGGAGCACCTGCCGGATCACGTCCACGTACTCGCGGGTGGCGGTCAGCGGGGAGCGGGGGAAGGGGCGCCCGTACCAGCCCTCCACCACCTGCGGGCCGGACAGGCCCAGGCCGAGCCGCATCCGGCCGCCCGACAGGTGGTCCAGGGTGAGCGCGTGCATCGCCGTCGCGGTCGGGGTGCGGGCCGCCATCTGCGCCACCGCCGTGCCGAGGCCGATGCGGCTGGTGTGGGCGGCGATCCAGGTGAGGGCGGTGAAGGCGTCCGAGCCCCACGCCTCCGCCGTCCACACCGAGTCGTAGCCGAGCCGCTCCGCCTCGCGCGCGAGCTCCAGATGGGCGGGGGAGGGGCCGCGGCCCCAGTAGCCGAGCGCGAGTCCCAGGCGCATGACCGGACTCCCTTCTGTTTCTGACTAGGCGTCAGATCCGGTTCCGGGGACTGTACGACAGCGGCCCCGCCCGCCCGCGCGCGCTCGAGCGCGCGGGGGCGCG
>NZ_JBHYKM010000010.1:0-6767 GCF_042741435.1 Streptomyces sp. NPDC058955
GCGGGCGCGGCCCCCCCCCCGCCCCCCCCCCACGACCGCATCCTCGGCGGCGCCACGGACGAACTCCTCGTCGGCGAGAGCTCGGTCGGCAGCGCCTCCGTGACCGCGGCCGGGCACGACGTCATCGAGGGGCGCGGCGGCGCCGACACCCTCTTCGGCGACAACGTCAACTTCGACGCCGACACCACCGTCGGCTCCGCCGGCGGCCACGACGTCCTGCGCGGCGGCGACGCCGACGACCGGATCCTCGGGGGCCCGGGCAACGACCGCCTCGAAGGCGGCGCCGCCACCGACCACTGCGACGGCCAGGCGGGCCCGTTCGACACGGCGACGCAGTGCGAGACGGTCGTGGGCGTGCCGTAGCCGCACCGCCAGGACCACGGCGCCGGATCGGGGATCGCCTGCGCCCGGTCGTCGGTCCTCACGTAGAGTGCCGTCGCCGGCGGCCGGCACACAGGGAGGACCGTGACATGTCCAGCGACCGTCTCATGCGCATCCACAGCGCGGAGTTCCAGGCCATGGCCGAACGGGTCCTGGAGGTCACCGAGCTCACGTCCCGCCTGAACGTCCTGCCCTTCGACGACGAAGACGCCAAGGCGGAACTGTTCGCACGGATCCTCGGCAAACCGCTGCCGCCGAAGGTCACGATCTATCCGCCCTTCTACACGGACCACGGCCTGAACCTCGACCTCGCCGAGCGGGTCTTCATCAACCAGAACTGCACGTTCCTGGACTACGCCGGCATCCGGATCGCCAAGCGGGTGATGATCGGACCGAAGGTCACGTTCATCACCAGCGGTCACCCGGTCGATCCCGAGGAACGGCGGCTGTACCTCACCGGCGCGCCCATCGACGTGGAGGAGAACGTCTGGATCGGCGCCGGCGCCACGATCCTGCCCGGCGTCACCATCGGCCGCGACGCCGTGGTCGCCGCCGGCGCGGTCGTCGCCGACGACGTGCCCCCGGCCAGCTTGGTGACCGGCAACAAGGCGACCGTGCACCGGAGTTGGTGACGCGCGTCGACAGCCGGTCCCGATCCGGGGGCTGATGCGTCGACGGCCGCTCGTCTTGCGGCGGACGCAGCAGCGGAGGTCCGCGCTCGGTGATGTGTCGGCCGACGAACCCCGACGCCACACAGCCGGAAAAGTCGAATATGCCCCGTTTACGTGGCAGCCTGTCCGACGTCATCACCCGCACCTCCTTCGAAGGTGAGCACCATGACCACGCTCCACCAGGAACACGTCTCCCATGCCCACGAGCACGGCCCCGGCTGCGGTCACACCGAGGTGCGACACGGCGATCACGTCGACTACGCGCACGACGGCCATCTGCACCGCGACCACGGCGGCCACTGGGACGAGTGCGAGCCCGCCGGACACGTCTCGCACACGGGCCACGACCACCGGCACGGGCAGGACTGCGGTCACGAGAGCGTCCGGCACGGCGACCACGTCGACTACCTCCACGACGGTCACCGGCACGCCGCGCACGACGGCCACTGGGACGATCACTGACGCACACCGCCCCCACGGCGGCGGCGAGCCGCCGGCCGTGGGCGGAGCCCGGAGCCCGGGCGTCCGGTGTCGCACCCGCCCGGGCCGGGTATGCCCCGCCCCGACGAGGGCCGGCGGGCGGGGCGACAAGGGGGGTGGCGATGAGACGTGGGGGCGTGGACAAGGGGTGCCTGGGGCTCGGGCTGGTCTTCCTGCCCTTCGCCCTCGGCCTCGGGTACGTCGCGGTCATGGCGGCCTGGCGGCTCGGGCGCTTCCTCTGGACCACGGGTGTGCCGCGGCTCGCCACGGGCGACCCGGGAGCGTGGATCGCTCTCGGCATGGTCGTGTTCCTCCTCGTGGTGATCGCCCTCATCCACGGGCACGCCGGCCGCGACGGCGGACCCAGCCCCGTACCCGGTCGGAGGGTGTACCAGGGGGAGGACTGGCACTGGGAACCCGATCCGGTCGAGTACCCGCCCAACCGGGGGCACGACCCCCGTCCCCCGTCCGCCCGGTAGCCCGCCGCCCCCGACGACCCCGCCGTACCAGCGGCGCGGTCAGCACGTGGGGCGGTACGGCAGGTCGTGCACGAGGGCGCGCCACTCCTCCCGGTCGAGACCGCCGCCCGCCCGCCGGCACACGTCGGCCGCAGCGGCGGCCGGGGTGACGTCGATCCGCTGGAGCGTCACGTGGGGCCCGGACACGTGGAGGGTCGCGCCGTCGGAGGAGAAGGCCAGGTCGTGCACCCGGCCGCCGACGGTGGGGATCGGGGAGCCGACGGGCAGGTGGGAGTCGAGGTCCCAGAGCTGGATGACGTCGTCGACATAGGCGACCGCCAGCGTGCGGGCGTCCGGGGAGAAGGCGAGGGCCATGACCGGTGCCCCGCCCGCGGCGGCACGGGTCAGCACACCGAGGCTGCGCTCCAGGCCGCCGTCCCACAGGGTCACGCGACCCGCCTGCTCGCCGACGGCGAGGAGCCGACTGTCGCCGCTGAACTCCAGCGCAGCGATGCCCGCGCCGGGGCTCTGCGCCCGCGGATCCGCCGTGATCTCCGGCAGTCGGACCGCCTCGCCCTCGAACGTGAGCAGCAACCGGCCGTCCGGGCGGACGGTGAAGGCGCGGCCCTTGAGGCCGGCCGCCCTTCCGGTCCCCCGCCCCCGCACGGGATCCCAGAACTCGACGCCCGACGGGCGGCCCCACAGGACCAGCCTGCCGTCCGGCGCGAGGGCGACGTCCGTCCAGCGGTGCGTCGGCCGGCGGGACAGGGTGACCGGGCCGTGCCGCCCGACGTCCCAGAGACCGACGCTCAGGTCGTGCCCCACCCCTTTGGTGGAGTAGACGAACTGCCTTCCGTCGGGGCGGAAGGACAGCGACACCTCACAGGGTGTGTCGGTCGGCACCTGCGGCACACCGGCGACCGGCCGGGACCGGCAGGGCAGGCCGGGTGGTTCGGCGATCGGCGCGCCGGTCCTGCCGTCGACGAGCCCGAAGCGGGCGATCCCGTCCGCGCCGGGCCGCGCCGCGGTGGCCAGCACGCTTCCGTCCGGGCTGAACCTCGCCTTCATCGAGGCGGCCGGCCGCCAGTCGGCTCGTACGGCCCGGCTGAGGTCCAGCGTGTGGACCGCGGGCTCCGCTCCCGGCTCCGGCCCGACGAGGAAGCGCAGTCGGGCGGTCTTCGGGTCCACCCTGGGTTCGGCGGGCAGCCCGCCCTCGGTCGGATGGATCACGACCGGCCAGTCCGGGGTGTCCAGCCGCCAGAGCAGCACGTCCGACGCGGTGTGCGCGACGAGGTAGCCGTCATCCGTGCTGTGCCCGAGCCGTACCACCCTCCGGTACTCCAGCGGCGGCCGTTCGGTGCCGTCGACGACGTCGCGGAGCCGGACGTTCCCCTCGTGGACCTGGGCCAGCAGACGGCCCCCGGCGACGAACCCGTACCTCTCCTCGTAGCACTGGCCGTCGGAGGCCCACCCGACGGCCGACTTCTTCCGCTCGGCGACGTCCCAGAGTTCCAGCGGCCGCCCGGGCACGCAGAAGGCGAGCATCCGGCCGTCCGGGCTCACGGTCACGTCCGGGCTGTCCAGGGCGAGCGGGCGGCGCTCCCTCACCAGGCGCCGCGAGGCCCCGGCGGTGACGCTCGCGCCCGTCGGGTCCGCCTCCGGATCCCTGGGTGCCCGCAGCTCCATGAGCGCCCGGCCCGTCCGAGCGTCCCACAGCGTGACCACGTACTCCGTGGCCGTGTGGTCGTAACCGATCACCTGCTGCCCGCTCGGGCTCATCTCCGCACCGCCCGCCGCCGGGCCGAGCACCAGGTCGGGCCGACGGCCCGACAGGTCGCGGACCGCGACCCGGCCGGCGTCCTCCTCCGTTCCCGCGTCCGGGAAGTACGTCACCAGGTCCCCCTCCCCGCGCTTCCATCCGACCCGTTCCACGTCCTCGCCGAGCCCGGCGAAGGAGCGGATGATGTCACCGGTCTCCACGTCGCGGGCGGTGACGCGGTCGCTCCCGATGCTCGTGAGGGTGCGGCCGTCGGAGCCGAGGGAGCGGTTCGTACGCGGGTCGCCGTCGGCGTCGGTGAACACGTCCAGTTCCCGCTGGGTCATGCCGCTCAGCACGGCGGACCGCGTCTCCGGCAGGTCGGCGAGCCGCCAGGCCGCCAGACCGAGCCGCATCGCGGTGCGCGGGTCGGTCGGGCGCAGGCTGCTCGCGACTCCGGCCATCCGGCGGGCCTCGGCCTCGACCCGCCGCCGTTCGCCGACCCGGTTCTGCTGCCAGGCGACCAGACCGGCCGTCAGGGCGAGGACCAGAACGGCGCAGAGCACCGCCGTGCGGGACCGCCGACGGCGCCGCTCGCGGCCGTGCGCGGCGGTGCTCGCGGTGAGGAACTCCCGCTCCAGCGGGGTGAGATCGTCCGGGGAGTCGCCGTCGGCCGGGAAGCGCTCCGCCGCCGTGGACAGACGCACGCCCCGGTACAGCGCGCCGCCGTCCCGGCCCAGAGCGGCCCAGGCGTCGGCGGCTTCGGTCAGCCGGCGCTGGGTGTGCAGGCGCTCGCGGTCCTCGTCGATCCAGCCGCGCAGCCGGGGCCACGCGGTGAGCAGCGCCTCGTGGGCGAGGTCGACGGTCGAGCCGTCGAGAGTGATCAGCCGGGCGCGGGCCAGCTTTTCGAGGACGAGCGCGGTGTCCGGCTCGCCGGTCTCGCACTCGGTGCGGTCGGCGGGGCGCCGGGTGTCCTGGGTGCCCTGTCCCGGCGCGACCAGCCGCAGCAGGATCCGGCGGGCAGTAGCGGCCTGGGCGGGGGTGAGTGCGGCGTGGAACTCCTCGGCGGTGCGGGCGAGCGCGCCGTGCAGGCCGCCGGCCGCCTCGTAGGCGCTCTCGGCGAGGGTACGGCCGTGCCGGCGGCGCCAGGTCTCCCGCAGCGCGTGCGACAGCAGCGGCAGACCGCCGGGTTCGTCGGCGAGGTCGCGCACGATCCGGCTGGTGAGCGAGCGCTCGACGACCAGACCGCGGGCGGCCGCGGGGCGTACGACCACCTGGCGCAGTTCGTCGGGGCTCATCGGGGTGACCAGTTGGGTGGTGTCCCGGATGGCCTCCGCGAGCGGGCCGTGCGCGGCGCAGTGGCCGAAGAAGTCGGCCCGCACGGCGATGACGACCCGGGCGCCGCGCCCGGGTGCGGCGGCGGCGAGCAGCAGGTCGATGAAGCGGGTCCGCTCGGCGGCGTCGGCGCAGAGCGTGAACGCCTCCTCGAACTGGTCGACGAGCAGCACCGCGTCCCGGCCGACGTGCTCCGGCGTCGGCGGTCGCGGGTGGGCGTGTGCCGGGCGGGCCGGCGTGGGCGGTCGCCCGGGGGTGGGGGCGGGGCGTTCCGTCGTCAGCAGTTCCGCGTGGGTGCGGGCCGGGTGGGGGCCGGGGGTGAGGAGGTGGATCCCGGTGGGCCGGTGGGGGCCTGTCTCCTCGCGCAGCGCGGGCACGAGGCCGGCCCTCAGCAGTGAGGACTTGCCGCTTCCGGACGGCCCGACCAGCGCGACGATCCGCCGTTCCCGTACCAGCGAGACGAGTCTCGCGACCAGGCGCTCGCGCCCGAAGAACAACTCCCGGTCCTCGGCCTCGAACCGGGCCAGACCGAGGTAGGGCGCGTCGGCGGGGTCGTCCGCCGCCGCCACCCGCTCGGTCAGTTCGCGGTTCGCCTGCCGCCAGCGTTCGGCCCACTCGTCCGCGTCGCCGCCGCACGCGCCGACGTAGGCGAGCGCCACCGGCAGCGTCGCCAGCCGGTCGCCGGAGGCGGCTTGGGCGAGGGCGGCGGCCGAGTAGTGCGCACGGGCCGCCATCGCCCGGTAGGTGAGGCCGCCGGCCTTCTGCCGGAGCAGGCGCAACTCGTACGCGAACTGCTCGACGGGCCCGTCCGCCGGATCCAACGGCCGTTCACGACGTCCCACCCGACTCCCCCGTCCCCCGACGCCGGTCCCGGCCACGCTAGGCCCGTGATCCCCGGGCCGACAAGGCCGCCCGATGCGCCGTCGGCGCGTTGTCCACACTGGTCGGAGGGGTCTGCTGGACAATTCCGCGCCGGCGAAGACTGAGGTCACGGCGACAGTCGCCGAACGGATCGACCCGATCCGCGGACCGAGGGGAACCCACATGAACGCACGGAGGAAGGCCGCATTCGCGCTGGCGTCGGCGGCGGCCATGGCCGGCACCCTGTTCGGGACGGCGGCGCCGGCCCAGGCG
Organism: Streptomyces sp. NPDC058955; assembly: GCF_042741435.1. Lineage (NCBI taxonomy): Bacteria > Bacillati > Actinomycetota > Actinomycetes > Kitasatosporales > Streptomycetaceae > Streptomyces > Streptomyces sp. NPDC058955. The sequence goes on from NZ_JBHYKM010000010.1 coordinate 6,216, forward strand.
TACGGGACGCTGGACATCCGCTACGCCCGGGTGGACACGGACAACTGCACCAGGCTCAGCGGCACTCTCGCGGTCACGGCGGCCAGCGGTGGTTGCTACCTGTACGACTCCGTGGACAACACGTACTTCGAGAAGGACGCGGACGGCGAGGCCCTCAAGGCCGAACTGCGGAACGCGGGCGCGCTCGTCTCGAAGGTGGAGTTCCATCCGCAGGGCGAGAAGCTCTGGGTGTACGACACCGCCGCCGACGGTGACAGCGTCTACGTGCGGCTGTGGACGGCGACCCGCGGGTGGTCGACGCTCTACCCCGCGGCGGGCAACCCGAGCCCGTTCGACCTCGACTACCCGGAGGGCGAGAACATCCTCATCAACGTGTACGACCACGCCGACGGCAGTGACCTGATCGGGAGCTTCTCGGCTCGCGCCTGATCCCGGACGAGGGGGGGGGGGCGGGGGGGCCCCCCCCCCCCCCCCCCGACCCGGACGACCCCCCCGCCCGCGCGAGAGCCCCCGCGCGCGCGCGCGCCCCCGCGCGGGCGGGAGGAGAGCATC